>JACOVK010000058.1 GCA_016177305.1 Parcubacteria group bacterium
GATGGGTTTCCCCATTCGGACATTCCCGGGTCAAAGGTTGCTTGGAACCTCACCGAGACTTTTCGCATCCTGCAACGTCCTTCTTCGGCTTCTTGTGTCGAGGCATCCACCGTTTACTCTTGAGTGTGCGCAACCGCTTAAATAGTCAAGCGATCGCTTGTAATCCTGTTTGCGATGCTATTGAATCACCGCAAACAGGCGTTGATGCTCGTTTCCTGTAACCGTCCATACTGGTTAAATATGGAGGTTACTTGAATTGTCAATTTGCTATCAATTGGCTTCCACAGAGCAATCCACTGCGACTATTCTCTAGAAATCAATTGGTTGTTGGACTAAAAAATCCGCCAATCTTAGCGGATTTTTCAATTTACAACAACATCAAAGGATTTTATCCGCTAAGCTTTTTATTTAATGTTAGCCCTTTTTCCATATAGGTGTTGATAAAAATGGGGATTACGAGTGTATAACTTCGTATATAGCTCATCTCTAGATGTAATTATAGTGCAAGATGAGATAGATGTCAAATATGGACATTTTTGGCTAATCGTTGTATATTTTGACTGTATTTACGCGCCGGCGTGGTGAAATTGGCAGACACGCTAGGTTTAGGACCTAGTGCCGCAAGGCATAGAGGTTCGAGTCCTCTCGCCGGCACCAAAAAAGACTCTGCCATCATGGGGTCTTTTTTGATTTAAACGCATGAGATGCACTTACGCGGCCAGGCGCTCTTCTTCGGCTGGAGCCTCCGCCGCCGAGCCTCCGCTTTCCTCGCTGTCCTCATCCACCTCCGCACCCTGGCGCAGATAATCTCCTTCCATATCAACCCGGAACTGGGGGGTACCGTCCGGATTGAGTTCCTCAACATAGTACTTGTCTCTCCATAACCGCTTTTTGAGAATTCGCACCCTTCTGCCGTCAGGAAGCTCAAGCAACATTCCTTTGGCAAGCTTTAAATCTTCTGCGTGCTGCTCGTTTTCCGGCTCGCTAACGGCAACGGCTTGCGCTTCAACCGCCGGAGCCGCATCACCCGAAACTGCCGACTCCGGAAAATTCACAACCGATCCCTCATGAGTGAGTTCAGGTGGAATTTCGGGCGGTACTGCCTCCTCTTCAGCCGGTGCGACTTCAGCCGGTGCGACGTTTTCCCCGCGGATAAAAACGTATCTCGCGGATTCAAGCGCCCTAAGCGCGGCCTCTTGGGTTTTTAGAGCAGCCTCAACGCGCGTGCGAGCTGAACCGGTTGTCGCGCTTTTTTGCTCTCCCGCAAGCCGCGCAATCTCGGCCTTGGCTGCTTCAATGCCTCCATCAAACCGCTGCACGGCTTCGTCATATATGCTCTCGGCTTGCTTCCGGTCCCACTCCGCCATAAACGCGGCGGCCCGGTCGCTCCACGGCTCAATCCCATTTTGCTTGAGCATGGCGTCCACTGTTTCCCCCGGAATCTCCTGGCTCCAGCGCTTATCAAAAAAAATTTTTGCCGTATCCGCGATAAACTGCGTCTTGCGCTCGGCTTCTTGGGTATTCGCTCGCTCTTGTTTTTCCTGCTCTTCTGCCATTGCTTCAAACGCTTCTGCAGAGGTGGAAGCAGGATCTGTGTTCCGCATGGCAACCTCAAGCTGGCTCGGAAGTTTTCCTTTCTTTTGGGATTTTGGCTCCGGCGCCCTGCCGGATGGCATCTCCGGAACGTTAAGCCCCCGGAGTATCTCTTCGCGCGAACCTTGGATGCCTAATGCAGGGGCTTTTTCAGGCCGAGCGGCAGAGCCGTCACGAGATTCCGGCGACAGCGCCTCCTCGTTAATTGCATGTATTTCGGCCTCGCTCGGCCGGTACCCTTCTTTTTCCATATGTATTGATATTATGTGCTCAATTTCCCTTCCAGTACCGTAAGTATAACAGACCGAAATTACCTGTCTATATCGCCCGGATTTCGCATGGTACAATAGGAACAAATGATTCATTTTACCAAACACGCCCAAAATAAATTCAAGGTGCTCGCGCGCCACAGGGTGTTTATCTCCGAAGCGCAAGTCCGACATGCTGTTGAGTCGCCTGAACTCATTGACCACTCCCGTTCACCACTTTTGATCGCCCAATCGCAAATTGACACCGAACACGTTTTACGAGTAGTATACAAACAAGAAGGCGATACTATGAAGATAATCACGTTCTACCCCGGTAGAGCAAAAGAGTATGGAAACACGCGTTAACACGAACAATCAAACATCCTACGAACCGGAGGCAGATATTTTGTCCTGGGAGGTTTCTCATAAGCCCATCACCCATGCCAAAGAGGCGGGCAACGTCATTATTCACTTTGCGGATGACGATACCCCGGTCTTGGTTGAAATTCTTGAGGCAAGCACGTTCCTCTCACAGGCAACCGCCACCCGAACACGGGCGCTTGCCGCGTAACAGCGCAGAGGGGGGTATGAAAATTAGGCTAAAACAAATACTTCTCACGGCAACGGCAGTGCTGGGGGGCTTTTTTGTTTGGCTTGCTGCCGCAAGCGCGGCAGAGGCGAGCGTGGTATTCACTGAAATCATGTACAACCCTTCGGGCACGGACACGAAAATGGAGTGGGTTGAAATTTTTAATTCAGGCCCAAGCGATGTCACGCTCCTTGAGGGAAGCGGAAATGATTCGTGGCGGTTCAATGACGGCTCCAACCATACGCTGACGCTCGCCCAGGGAAGTTTGACTATTCCTGCGGGCGGATACGCGATCCTCGCAAGTGATGGGACTACGTTCTTGGATACGCACGCAGGGTACGGCGGCACGGTGATTGATACGGTGATGTCCCTCAATAATACGTCCGACACCATACAGCTTTCTAGCGACAAAGGAGAAAGCTTTTTTGGTCTGGTGGCGTACGAAAACACGCAAGGCGCGGACGGGGACGGAAACTCGCTCCAAGTCCTTGGCGGCGCGTGGATAGCAGCCGCTGAAACGCCGGGAAGCGGGGCTGCCGCACAGACGCAGGAAGAGCTGCAGGAAACACAGGAACAGCCTGGAGGATCTTCCGGCAGCACATCAGGCGGCGGAAGCTCATCAAGCGAATCCGAAGCCAGTGCTGCGCATGGCGACCCGAGCAAAGTCAAAATCAGTGAAATCTTCCCAAATCCCGAAGGCGACGAAAACAATGAGTTCATTGAGCTCTGGAACAACCAGGACCAATCAATCTCCCTTGAGGGATGGAAAATCGCTGATCCTTCAAAAATCAAAACCCTGGCCGGAATTACACTGGTTCCTGGGGAGTACTATGCCCTCAACCGAAGCGCAACCGGCATTGCGCTCAATAATGGAAGCGAAACCATCTACCTGTATGACGCAAACGGGAACCTGATTGACACGCACAGCTACCAGAGCACCATTGAGGGATACTCGCTCTCGTATGACATCGCGAAAGGCGCGTTCCTATGGTCTGGCGCCAAAACCCCGTCCCAGGCGAACAGCATCACCACGCCCAATGAGCCGCCCATTCCGACAATTACGTTCAAGCACAATCCCGTTGCCCCGCGCGAGCAGGCATACATCTCGGGCCTTGATTCAACTGACCCGGATGATGACAAGCTCTCGTACTTCTGGACCATTGGTAAAAGCTTTCAGGCATCCGGACCAACATTCAGCTATGCGTTTGATGAACTCGGAGAACACCTCGTCTATTTGACGGTCAGCGACGGGCAGCATGGCGTGGCCGCAACCGCCACCATTGACGTGTTAGACGCCGTTGACGTGGTGTCATTGCGGAGCGCGCAGAACAGCCAGACCGCAGGCAGCTTCGCCGCGCGAGGAGGCGAAGACGCCCAAACTGCGCAAGCCGCAACCACAACCGGCCAAATTTTCATCACTGAAATTTTTCCGAATCCCGCCGGAACGGACGATGCAGAATGGATAGAGCTCTACAACCCCAATGCTTTTGGCATCATACTGGATAACTGGACGGTTGATGATGAAGACGGCGGCTCGCGGCCGTATACCATCAAAGGCCGGACTATCGGCGCACAATCATACCTCGCGCTCGGTAAAGAAGAAACCGCGCTTACGCTCAACAACACGAGCGATGAAGCGCGCTTGTTTGACGCGAGCAATACGCTGATTGACAGCGTGCGGTATGATGATGCCATTGAAGCGCAATCCTACGCAAAAACAGACGACGAACTCTGGCTCTGGACCGCGAACGCAACCCCCGGCGAACCGAACACCGGCGGCCGCGACGCTCTTGTCGGCGCGGACGCCTTCAGACAAAGCGTCTCCGCCCCCTCTGGGATTGAAGCCGCCATTCCCTATGATGTGGTGGACATTGACCTCTCCAACATCCGGGAACTTGAGCTGGCTACCCGCGTGCGCGTGCAGGGCACGGTTGCGGTTCCGCCCGGAGTGCTCGCCAAAACCTACTTCTACATCACGGGCTCACCCGGCATTCAGGTGTACTTTTCCAAACGGGACTGGCCAAAACTTGCGCTTGGGGATGTGATCGGCGTCATCGGCGAGCTTACTGAAACCGGCGGCGAGATGCGCCTCAAGGTAACGGCAAAAGAAGATATTGTGGCGCTCTACAAATCTGAACCGCCCGTGCCGCAGGAAACCCCAACCGGCGACATTGCGGAATCAGTGGAAGGCGCGCTCGTAGTACTCACCGGAGAATTGGTTGAAAAAAAAGGCACCAGCTGGTTCATTGATGATGGAAGCGGGGAAGCCAAAATCACCTTCCAAGCAACTGCGGCACTGCAAAAACCAGCCGCAAAAACAGGGGACTGGCTTGAGGTGGTAGGATTGGTGGGCGAAACATCAAGCGGCTACCGCATCCTGCCGCGGTACCAGGAGGACATCAAGCTGTTGGATGCAACGGAAATTTTTGAACTGGCGGAACCTCAAATCCTGGGAGTTGAAGCAGAGCCCATAGACGGCATCAGCCGTTTCCGCATCCCGGCAAACGAAGGCCCGCAAAAACTACTTGTCTATTTGCTCATAACATCGGGCGCAGCCATTGCGATTCTCGTCATCCTGATTGCGCGGATGCGCTCTGAAATGCAAAAGCGCCTCGCGGAACTGGAGAAAAAGCGTTAAAGCCGGATGCTGTGGATCTGCGCGAACTCGCGCAGCACCCCGGTCTCAAGCGTGTACCGCGCAATGGTGTCCGCGATGATGATGACTGACCCAAACACCGCGATCATGAGCGCCGTGAGCACGCTCTTCTGCCACTTGGTGTAGGGTGACTGCCAGATTTTGGGCAGAAGGAAGATGGCGTACCAGGACGTAAAAAACGGCACGAGCACGGTAATCATAAACACCACGCCCCACAAGGCAAACTCCAAGCCGAGCTGGCGGGCGCTGGTTGAGAACGTGAAAAACGCGAACTTAAGCGCCACAAACAAATTGTTCGCGTAAAAAATCACGAGGTAGGCAACCGCAATCAAATAGTGCGCCGCAAGCGCGGTCTGCCACCGGGACTGGAAGTAGAACTTCCAGATGGATTCTTGTTTCTCTTCTGGCATAGTGAACCTAGCTGTATA
>JACOVK010000057.1 GCA_016177305.1 Parcubacteria group bacterium
GCACCGCCCTTTATTTGCGCCATCCTGCAGGCACACGGATCCGGCGCACGCGCCACCTTGCGTGCAGTCCGCATTCGCAGTGCACGCGGCGTACACGGTCGCAATGGCTCCGTCTTTCAGGTGCGTGCCCCCCTCATCGTAGAACGCGCAGGCGAACGCGCGAAGAGAACCATCGCTTGAACCCGCGCTGCCTGTAACCGTGCTCCGGCTGGAACTTCCGGAAGCAACCGTAATGATGGCTTCTCCGCCAAGCACCGGCGCACTGCAGGACGCGCGGCACTCAAACGAAACGTCACCGTCAACGTACGCGCACCCCCGCCAGGTAAAATTATCCGGCACAACGAGCTCCTGCCCCCGGGGCGCGCACGAATTGGAAGGGCCATAGGAACGGATTGAAATATCCGCGCTCTCGCCTTCAAAAAGCCCAATGTCCGGCTGGTTCATCTCAATCCGGTTTACGGTACACGCGCTTGAGCCGGTTTTGAATGACCAGACATAGGCATCTTCCCGGGCGGTTCCATCGGTGTCCGCGTTCAGGTTTGCGATGGTTTTGCCGTCTGTTGCGACCACGCCGCTTGGCCCGCCCGCAACGCGCACCAGGTACCACGCATTCAAATCAAGGGTGTTCCCCGCGGTTTGCGGGGTGATGATGGCGCGCTGTACTCCATCACGCGACACGGACACGCCCACAGGCGATGCTCCGGGGTCATTCCACGAACACCTGCTTGCGGTTGGGCACTTTTTGAGCTGGACGCGGTTCCCGCTTACATCCTTGATGGGTTTTGAAGCCTCAAAACTGATGACCGCGGAAGCGCACGAATCCGTGCACGCAGCAACCGGCTGGACGCTTGTCACGCGAAATGTGTCCGGCGCTTGGCACGTCAAGGATTCCGGGGAGCACTCAAGGCCGGGCGCGCATACGGACGCGTCCAGCGCGCACGACTGGCCCACTCCGGCCCGAAGATTAAACTCAAGCTTGTTTGATTGCACGCCCCCAACAGTCACAAACACTTCTCCGTCAGCCGGGTTGTTCTGGGCAAGGTCTGGCACGCGCGACTGGATTCGCGTGTTTGACCACAAAGCAGCCGAAGAACCGGCCTGGGTCTTTTGGTTGTAAAACGTCATTTGCCCGGCCGGAGCGAGGCCGAGCCTTGAGCCGGTAAGCGTAACCGAATCTCCCCAGTATCCGGCTGTCGGGCTGATGGAATACAAGCACGGCCCATTGAACGTCTGCGTGGTATCAACCGCAAAACGGACCGCATTGCTCGTAAGCACGCCAATGGGCGCACCATGGTCTACCTCAACCGCAATGTCAAAATCAACCTTTGGCTGGCTGGGTATTGGTTCTGCGGGAGGGCCGATGAAGTCAGCGGCAATTGACTCACTTGACCAGTTGGTGTCCGGAACCGCAATCCTTTCGTGGCTTGTCCAGGCATCGGTGATGGGTTGCGTGAGTAAGGGAAGGTTGCGGGGCGAATCAAGTGAGAGTGCCGTGGCGATACGGCTTGATGCGGCTTTTGAATCTCCAAAGTGCGCGCCGGAAGCGGTAAGGCACTGCCGCCACTGGCCCTGGTTGCGGCCCAAACCCGAAACATAATTCAAATACGGCTCTTGCGCGCACGCAGACGCCCCGGCCGCGGTAAATGACCACGCATGATTCTCCGCATTCGCACTGTCGCCGCCGGGCTTGATAAAGTCAATTGACGCGGTGTACTCGGTTCCCGGAATCAAATCATCTGCCGCGTCATTCGGATTCAAGTTAAACGCGTACTGCCTGCAGTAATCCATGGGGCTGCCGGTTCCGGAAAAATTATCTTCAGGCCCACTGCGTAACGTAACACCGGCCGGATTCAAAGAACCGCCGAGTACCAACCCCCCAAGTCCGTTCGGGTCAACGACACAGCTCTGGGTGCGGATATTGTACATGGAGGTCCGAAACTGGACAAACGCCGGCGTTGCCGGGCACGAGTGCGCGTACCCGTCGCTCGGGCGCACGAACGAGACCCCGGGCAGGTCTGCTCCGGTTTCAAACACAATGTCAATGTCCGGAATCCCGTCAGCGTCCGTATCGTCTTCTCCGGAAAGATCCAGTGGATTGCCGCACAGGTCTTGAATGCCTTGGATGATGAGCCGGTACTCGGTGTACGGCTCAAGCGCGCCGCGCGCGCCGTCAATGGCTGTGTAGCTTGCGTTCACGCTAAAAAGAATGCCGCTCTCGCGCACCGTAACGTCAAACATGCTCCCCGCAAACGGCGCGCCAAAACTGCCAGTCTGCGGATCGTTGCGCTGCAAAATAATATTGCCGGCATTAAGGCTTCCATCCGCGGCCATGAGGCTCTCCGCGTCAACGGCTTCGGAAAACGAAACGCTGAATATGGCGGACCGCGGAACTCCGGTTGCGCCGTCTTCCGGGTACACCGCGCCCACGCGAGGCGCAATGACGTCCCGGTCGCTTACCTGTCCGGTTGCAAAAGTCCACCGCCAAAATTGCTCTTCTTCCGAATCGCAGTCAGCACAGTTCGCGAGCGCCAGCCCGCGTCCGTCACGAAGCTCCTTTGCAAGGCGAACATCGTACGTGGTCTGCGGCTGCCAGTCAGCCCGGCTGCCATCGCCGTTCTCCCGCTTAAACGAAACAACGTTGTTGCGCCTCGCTACGCGAACCGAGGATTCTTTGAGCACCACTTCGCCTGCGCGGTACATCACCGCCAGCTCCTCGCCATCTTTCAAATCCTCAAATGAATCTTCGCCCACATAGTGGTTGAACTGCGCCTGCACGCTTGAGCACATAGTCACCCGCTCCTTTGGGCTTCCCTCCGGAGGAATGTGCGAAGTTTCAACCGAAGAAACCACGAACGCGGCGCTACTCCCGCTGCCCGGCGGCAGGCCCCCGAATCCGCTGCCGCCTCCGCCGCTGCCGCCTCCGATGGCCCCGCCCAAGCGGTTGATGACGAACGCGGCAATGGCCCATGAGGCCATGATGATCACGAGCCCGATCACCGCATTGCGCAGTATGCTCTTGGCTCGCGTAATCTGCTCCTCATTGCCGGATGCGGTCATCCACAGATACCCCGCGTAGATGATGATGATGACCGCGACCGTGCCCAGGAATCCAAGCGCTATGTTGACGATGGTGGTGATGACGCTCTTGAGGTCGCGGTCGCTCTGCACCGCGACTTGCGAAAACTCGGAATCAAGCCCAAAGTTTTGAGTGGAATCCCCGGCAGTTTGCGCAAACGAAACAGAAGGAGAAGCAAACAAAAAAGCCGCCGCAAGGAGGCACGCAAGCAACGTGATGCGCGCAAAACGCGCCTTGGATGGTACTCCAATGGAAGCGGCGATGGGTAAACGGCGCATGCGGCTTTATGTGTTTTTCGTTTTTGTTTTGGAGCCGGCAGCCTTTTTGCGCCCGCGCTTTTCTAAAGCCTCTTTCCGGGCCTGCCGCAAGAGTTCAGAGCCTTTTTCCATCACCGCGGACGCGGCTTGCTCAAGTTTTTCCCGGTCCAAACCGGCCTTGTTCGCGGCTTCCATCACTTTCTTGCGCGCAATTTTACCGGCAATGGGCGTCAAGAGCGCCGCAGCAGCCGCGCCCACCAGGGCGCCGGCTAAAAATTTTCCTGATTTTGCCATATTTGGTTTTAATTACTTGCCCAGCAACTCACGCACCATCTGTCCCACCGCGTCCCCGGTCGCGCGGCCTTTTACCTGCGGCATCACCGTTCCCATCACCTTCCCGACATCAGCCAAACCCTCGGCATTAGTGGCAACAATCGCGCCCGCAACAACGTCTTTGAGCTCATCGGACGAAAGCGGTGCGGGCAGATACGCGGACAAAAGCTCCACTTCTTGCTTGAGGCGCGCCACCTCCGGGGCGCGGTCCGCCTGCTCGTTCGCCTCAATGGATTCCCGGTGCTGTTTGATTTCGCGCTGCAAGATAGCAACCACGTCTTCGTCCGAGGCCGTGCCCTGCTTCGCAATCTCAAAATTCTTTATGCTTGAGCGCACCAGCCGCAAGATGGAAAGCCTGCCTGCTTCGCGCGCTTTCAGCGCTTGCTTAAAATCAGTATCAAGCTGTTCTACCAGGCTCATAGCCTATTTGCAATTAGCTCTTTTTTGCGTTTGTGGTCCGCTTTTTTGCGTTTCCGCGGCTCATTCTGCCGCGAGTGTACGTTTCTTCGGAAAGTTCGCCGATCTTCCGCAAATACTCGTCGCGGGTCCGCGCCGCAAGGCGCCGCAGGGCATCTTTCTTCCGCTGGGTCTCGTTCTTGGCGCGCTCAAAGTGCGCTCTCCGCTTGGCGCGGAGCAATAAGCCGCTGGTTTGGATCCTGCGGGAAAACCGCCTGATGAGGCGCTCATTGGATTCGTTGTCTCTTCGCTTGAGAATGATAGGCATAGGATAGTAGCGCTATGGTACCACAACGCATCGGCTGTTGTCAATAAAATTATCTTCCCCGCTTAAGGCGTTTCTTGAGTTCATCAACGATTTTCGCGAGATCAACCACTTCCTGGATTCCGTTTTCCATGTCGCGGATGATCACGGTGCCGTCCAAAAGCTCTTTCTGACCGAGGATGGCCGCATACACCACGCCCAGCTTGTCAGCCAGCTCAAGCTGGGCCTTGAGGCCGGATTTCCCAAAATTCGCGCGCACTTTAAGGCCGCTTGAGCGGAGCGTTTCAAAAAGCGTAAACATATGCTTGGCGGCCTCTTCCCCGAGCTGGGCCAGAAACACCTGCGGCTTTTTTTCGGAGCCGATTGAAGCCTTGCTCTTTTTGAACGCGGAAACCACCCGCTCCAGGCCGAACGCCATGCCAACTGCCGACGTACTCCTGCCCCCCAGCGTTTCCACGAGCCCATCGTACCGGCCCCCGCCGCCAATGGCAAGGTGCGCAGATGCCTCGTCGGAAACGCCGCCGTCGCCGGCAACGGACGCCACGATCTCAAACGCGGTCCGGTTGTAGTAGTCAAGCCCGCGGACAATGTACGGATCAAGCTCGTACGGAACCGAGCTCTCGTCCAGGTGCTCAAGCACCGCAACAAAATGCTTTTTTGATTCTTCGTCCAAGTTGTCAACTAAAAGCGGAGCTGAAGCAAAAAGAGAGCGGCAGGATTCCTCCTTGCAGTCCAAAAGCCGGAGCGGGTTTTTGGCGAGCCGCTTCTTGCAGTCTTCGCACAAGAGGCTGCGCTTGGGCTTCGTATACTCCTTCAAGAGCCGCACGTACTCCTCGCGGGCCTCGTTTGACCCGAGGCTGTTAATGTGGATGGTAACGTCCAAGCCGAGCTCCTTGCACAAAAGGTATGCGATGAAAATCACCTCCGCGTCCGCGGAGGGCTCTGCGTTCCCGAAAAGCTCCATGGAGAGCTGGTTGTGCTGGCGGTACCTGCCTGCCTGCGGGCGCTCGTACCGGAACGCGGGACCCAAGCTGTACAGCTTCACCGGCTGCGGGCGGTTGAACATGCCATGCTCAATGTACGCGCGCGCCATGCTCGCCGTAAGCTCGGGCCGCAAGCTCACCGAATCCCCGCCCTGGTCCAGGAACGAAAACATCTCCTTGGAAACGATGTCCGTGTGCTCGCCGATGGTGCGCTTGAACAAAGAAGTCGCCTCAAGGATGGGCAGCTGGATTTCGCCGTACCCGTAATCCGCAAGCAATACGCCGGCAGCTGCGCGCACGCGCTGCCAGTACGGAGCTTCCTCCGGAAGGATGTCCTTAAACCCGCGCAAGAGCTCCGGGGCCTTGGGGGCGCGCTTCTTCTTTTTTGAAACCGGCTGTTCTGCCATAGGTTGCGCGTTAAAAAGAGAATTGGTAACTCTCCAAAACCCCGAGCCGGTCAAACGGCCAGCCCCGCAGCCACGCTCTCCCGATGATGTCGCGCAGCGGAAGCGGGCCGAACCTCCTGGAATCCAGGCTCGCGCTTCGGTTGTCCCCCATCACAAAGTACTCGCCGTCTCCGAGCGTAACGTCAGCTTCCCCTGCGGTTACCGTGCCATCGGCAAGGTATGGCTCCGAGAGCGCGGCGCCGTCCGGAAATGTTTCGCGGTACACCGTAACCGCTCCATCGCGCACCACGATGCGCTCCCCGGGAAGCCCGATGATGCGCTTGATGAAAAACTGGCTCTCGTCCAACGGGTAGCGGAACACCACCACCTCCCCGCGCTCAGGCGGATTAAACCGGTACGAGAGTTCGTCAATAATCAGATACTCGCGGTTGTAGTAGGTCGGCTCCATGGAAGCGCCGTTGACGTAGAATGGCTTGATGAGGAAGTACCGCACCGGCACGATGATGGCGAGCGCGATCAGGGTGATCTTAATCAGCTCCCCGATAAACGCCAAAACGCCTCCGGACGGTTCAGGCCGGTCCTCATGCATCATCTTATCCATCTCGGAAAGCTCTTGGTTTTCTTGGTTGTGCGTATCCATACTGCGCCCGTGATTATACCAGATATTCCAATGATTGCAATACGCTCTTGTCTTGCGCGAGCGAACCGCAAGATTCGCAGCTTAGGAAGAAGCGGGCGAAGGGCGCAGTGGCCGAGTTGTGCTCGGGCGCGAAGCCCGAAGTCCTGATTCTGGCGTGGTGTATCTATACAACCACGCCAGAACCTATTTTAGCAAGAATTTCTGAATTTGACGAACGCCTCCGCGCCGCCGCAAAGCGGCGGCTACGCCTCAAGTAAATTTGTGTTATAGAGCGTACTGTCATTCGGGTTCAAGATGTGGTTTTGGGCAAGCGCTTTGGCGATAATCGGTTCGGTTTTGAGCATATTCCAACTGATAAGAACGAGTACGACAACTGCGGCAAGAAGTACCAGAAGCCACGGCCGATCCGATTCTTTGAATCGGTGATCTTTCGGCACGGGGCAGGTGCCGTCTCCACACTCAAGTTTTTTAAGGTCTCTCCGCGTGAGCCATATCGGCAGGGCCATAAGGCTGAATGAGAGCGCTTTGAGCTCCAGTCCCTGCAGGGGGAAAACGGCAAGCCCTCCGGCGATTCCGATCGCGGAAAGTATGGTTGAACCGCAGACAGGGCAGGCAGAAGCGGCAATGCCTGCGAGCGTTCCGGCTCCGCTGCCCGCCTCGGTTTTGAATTTTGGAGGCCCGAATTTTCTCCAGCGATAGA
>JACOVK010000052.1 GCA_016177305.1 Parcubacteria group bacterium
CAGGAAGCGCACGAAGCAATCAGGCCCACGGAAGCAGCAAACGACCCGAGTGTACTCGCCGGCTCTCTGGACGGCCGCGAGCGCAAGCTCTATGATCTCATCTGGCGCAGGGCCCTTGCCTCGCAGATGCCCGAAGCGATTCTAGACGCGACGTCCGTGGATGTAGGCGCCAAAACAGATGCGCAGTACACGTTCCGCGCAACTGGCCAGGTCATCACGTTTGACGGGTTTCTGAAAATATATCCCGAATCCCAGAGGGAAGACATGCTGCCCGAGCTTGCGGAAAAGGAAAAAGTCAACTGCGCGTCCCTGGCCCCGAACCAGCACTTTACCGAGCCTCCGGCGCGGTACAGCGACGCATCTATTGTGAAGGCGCTTGAAGAGTACGGCATTGGCAGGCCATCAACCTACGCCCCGACCATTTCAACCATCATTGACCGCGGGTACGTGGAGCGCATTGAGAACCGCCGCCTTAAGCCGACTGACATAGCATTCCTGGTGAACGACATCCTGGTTGAGCACTTCCCGGCCATCACGGATTACCAGTTCACCGCTCGCATGGAGGATGAGCTTGATGAAATCGCGGAGGGAAAATTGGATTGGGAAAAAGCAATCAGAGAATTTTACGACCCCTTTAAAAAGAACCTTATGGAAAAAACAGAAACCCTGTCCAAGAAAGATCTCACCGAGGAGAAGACGGACGAAAAATGCGACAAGTGCGGCAAGCCCATGATCATCAAAACCGGCCGCTTCGGCCGCTTCCTCGCGTGCACCGGGTACCCGGACTGCAAGAATACCAAGCCCATAAACGGCAACGGCGAGCCCGAAGAGCCGGAGGAAACAGATGAGAAGTGCGAGAAGTGCGGCGCACCCATGCAGGTCAAGCACGGCAAGTTCGGCACGTTCCTTGGGTGCACCAAGTACCCGGATTGCCGCGGAATCAAGAACATAGAAAAGGGCACGGGCGTTTCATGCCCCGCGTGCGGCAAGGGCGAGATCGTGGAAAAGCGCTCCCGGGCCGGCAGGACGTTTTACGCCTGCAACCAGTACCCCGGCTGCAAGACCGCGTTTTTCGCAAAACCAGTCAACGAGAAATGCCCAGACTGCAAAAACCAGCTCGTGTTCGGGCCCAAGGGAACGTACAAGTGTTCCAGCAAGGAATGCAAATTCACGAAACCGGCGGAATAGCTAATTTCCACTCCTAAAATAAAAAAAGTCCCGCGCGTCATACAGACCACGCGGGACAAAGGGCAAAGGAACCAAGGATGCCAGAAGTTGCAAGCATCCGAGATTCCCAGTGCAGTTACTTGCTGGCGGGCGCGAGCCAGCGCCAGTGCAAGAAAAGCATGCCGTCGGCACAGTGGAAGAAGGAGAAGCCGTCCGAGTTGACATACGGGAAACTGGCGTAGCCGCTCGGATAGACCCACGAAGGATCAGCCACCCCGACAGGTCCCTTGCCATCGTGGTTCGGGTAGGCGGTTTTGAATGCTACACGCCACTGGCCTTCGGGAATCGGTCCGTGCGGCGCGAGCTTCTGCCGCACCTCATCCAGGTTGGGGCACGTGCCGACGCGCACCAGCTTGAAGCGGCGGGTCTGGATGCCCGACCCCTTTTTGCCGATGAACTACCACTGCTCTGGCTCGGTGTAGCCGTCACGCAGCACCATCTCGACCGGGTCGGCCTCGGGCGCATCGAAGTCGAGCGTGAGCTCAAACTCCACGCCGTCAGCCGGGTACTACGGTAAGGCGGCTTCCTCTGTGGTCGCGACCTGAATGATCGCCCCGTGGAGAGCCGAACCGAGCGCTTCGCCGCGGTTCTGCAACCCGGCGATAATGGACCTGGGGTCGGTCCCACCAAGCGCCGCGGGGAGCGCCCGCGTGACCGCCACCAGCACCTCGTTGTACTGGCCAAGCTCGTAGGCTGTTCCATGCTTTGGCATGGCTGTGCCTCCTGTAAAAGTTCATATCCGTGAACAGTCACGGCGCTTTTCATCCCGGATTGAGATGAGTATTGTATGTTACCATACTATACTTATTTTGTCAATATTTACAGCCCTCCATGCAACCAGCTATTATTACACTGTATGAAAACAATTGCCCGAACAACCAATGTCATATCAATTTCCCTGCCGCCGACCACAGTCAAGAAGCTGGAGCGCATACGAAAACGACAAGGGCAGTCACGCAGCGCTTTTATTTCCGCGCTGATTGACAAATCAGCC
>JACOVK010000053.1 GCA_016177305.1 Parcubacteria group bacterium
CAATTATAGCGGCAACCTTTTTGATTGTCGGCGGAGTCTGGGGGTACAGCATTGCGCTCTTTGAGCTCTCTGAGGAGACGGCGAGTCGCGCCATGGCAACGACCATCCCCGCAACGCGCGTGCTCGGCACCGGAACGGGCCCGTACTATCAAAACCCGTTTGAAGCGGTAGACGCCAAAGCAACGCCATTTCCCATAACCCAGCTTTCTGGATGCAGGAACTGGGAAGAGTGCGCGGGCTACTGCGAGCAGAGCGAGAACTACCAGGCGTGCGCGGCATGGTCGCAGTCGCTTGCGGAGTGAATTTTCTGTCCCGCCGCACGGCGGGCGAAACCGACCCGAAGAAGTCAAGGGGTCTTTTTGTTGATTCTTGAGTTTTTTTCAGCTAGAGTAGTGGCATGAAGACTCGCCCCGTGTATCTGGACCACGCAGCCGCCACGCCGCTTGATGGGGCCGTGTTTTCGGCGATGCGCCCGTATTTTTCAAAACAGTTTGCTAATCCATCGTCAATCCACGCCCCAGGCAAAGAGGCTGCCAAAGCGCTGTCAGAAGCGCGGAAGCGCGTTGCGGGGGTGCTGGCCTGCAATCCGGATGAAATCATATTTACGTCCGGCGGAACCGAATCAAACAATTTGGCCCTGGTTGGCATTGCGGAAGCGCATAATTTTAAGGGCCACATCATCACGAGCGCAATTGAGCACGCGAGCGTGCTTGAGGTCATGGAGTATTTTAAAACTCGGGGTGTTTCGGTCACTGTGGTCGGCGTTGACGAGTATGGTCGTGTGAATCCTCGCGACGTCAAAGCCGCGATTCGTGATGACACATTTTTGGTATCTATCATGTACGCGAACAACGAGATCGGCACCATTCAGTCAATCGCAAAAATCGGCAGCGCTGTTCAGAAGCAGGAGATTTTGATGCACACGGACGCAGTGCAAGCTCCGGGATTGCTTCCACTCAATGTGAACAAATTGCACGTTGGCCTGATGAGTTTTTCCAGTCACAAGTTCTACGGCCCCAAGGGAGCGGGCATTTTGTACGCCAAACGCGGAACACAAGTCATGCCGCAACTTCGGGGCGGGGGGCAGGAACGCGGACGCAGGTCAAGCACGGAAAACATCCCCGGTATTGTCGGAGCCGCCACGGCGTTCGCGCGCGCGGAGAGCCATCGGGAAAAGGAAGCCAGCCGGCTGTCAAAACTGCGCAACTGGATCATCAAAGAAGCCATATTCCGCATTCCGGACGCGCTATTGACCGGGCACCCCCGCGAGCGGCTTCCAAACAGCGCGTCATTCTGCTTTCCCGGAGTTTCGGGCGAACACCTGGTGATGCGCCTTTCAGAGCGGGGTTTTGACTGTTCCTCGGGCTCTGCGTGCTCTGAGGGCGCCTTAGAGCCCTCGCACGTGCTTTTGGCCTGCGGATTGGATAAAAATGCGGCAAAGGGAAGCCTGCGCATAACCCTTGGCGCGTCCACAACGCAGGCCCAACTTGCGCGCTTTGCTCTGGTTCTGCAAGAGGAGATTAAAAAATTGAGATAGCACGCGGTTTCTGGTATACTGTGTGCATGGAACTGCGGCGCTATGCACAAGAAGATATCCAGGGCAAACGGGTGGTTTTGCGTTCTGATTTGGACGTGAGCGTGAACCCGGAAGGCGTGGTTGACCAGTACCATGATTTGCGCCTGGAACGCGTGGTCCCCACGCTTTCTGGACTTTTTTCGTTTGGCGCGCGCCAGGTAGTCATCATGGGCCACCGCGGCAGCCCCGAGGGCGCGGCCATGCCGGAGTACTCGCTCGCACCCGTGTGCGAGCGGCTTGCGGAGCTTTGCCGCGCCGAGGGGCTGGATGAGCCCATCACGTTCATTGACGATCTCGGGGTTGAGCCGACAAGCCACCGGGACCAGGACCTCATCATGCTGGAAAACCTCCGCTTTGACCCGGGCGAAAAGGCGGCTGATTCGGGCTTTGCGTCAAGGCTCGCTCGGTGGGGCGAGGTGTACGTAAATGATGCGTTCGGCTCAAGCCACCGGGGGCATGCGTCCCTCGTGCTCGTGCCCCGCGCCATGGGCCAGGCGTTCGCGGGCCCGGCGCTTGCCTGCGAGGCAGAGGAGCTTGAGTCGTTTCTGGTAGGCATCAAGGGGCCGTTTGTGGCCGTGGTCGGGGGAGCCAAAATTTCCACCAAGCTCCCGCTACTCTCCTTGCTCGCCCAGCGCGCGCAGAGCATCCTCGTAGGAGGCGCGCTTGCCAATACCATTCTCGCAAGCCGCGGAGTTTCCATGGGAGCATCGCTCGTGGAGGCGGCCATGCTCAACAAAGCGTCCGAACTTTCCGGTGAGGCGTTCATACTTCCGGGTGATGCGGTTGCCGCAGGCGGAAAAGTCGTTGACATTGGGGCGGTCAGTTCCAACCAGGCGGTGCTTGATATCGGCCCAGAAACGATCAAACTTTTTGTACAGCGCATTGGCGAGGCAAAAACCATCCTATGGAACGGCCCCTTGGGCGCCTTTGAAGAGAGCGCCTATGCCCGCGGGTCAGAGGAGATTGCCCGGGCCATTGCAAAGAACCGGACCAGCCGCACCCTTGCCGGAGGCGGGGAAACCGTGGAGCTCATTGAGCGGCTCGGATTGATTGACCGGTTTGGTTTTGTGTCAGCCGGCGGCGGGGCCATGCTTACGTTCTTGGTCGGCGGCGACATGCCCGGGCTTGAGGCTGTTTCATTGTAATGTTAAGAGGTGTGCAGGAGTTGTAAATATAGAACATGAACAAATTTGCAATACAACACATTGAAGCGGGCGAAATACTGGATTCACGGGGCGACCCCACGGTCATGGCCACGGTGAGTTTGGCAAGCGGGGCCAAAGCTGCGGCTGCCGTGCCTTCTGGCGCGTCCACGGGCAGCCATGAGGCGCTTGAACTGCGGGACAAAAATCCGGACCGGTACGCGGGGAAGGGCGTTTTGCGCGCCTGCAGCAACGTGAATGTCAAAATCGCGGGAGCGTTGTTTGGCGAGGACGGAGAGGACCAGGAACGCATTGACCGCATCATGCTCCGCTTGGACGGCACCGAGAACAAGTCCAAGCTCGGGGCAAACGCCATACTCTCGGTTTCTCTGGCAGTTAGCCGTGCGGTTTCCGTGGGGCGCGGCATTCCGCTGTACGCTTCGTTGCAGGAGACGTTTGGATTCAAGCGTGAAGCCAACATGCCGGTACCCATTATGAACCTGGTCAACGGCGGCAGGCACGCGGACACGAATCTCACGGTTCAGGAGTTCCAGATCATCCCGAGAGCGGGAGAAACCATTGCCGAAAAAATTGAAATCGGAAGCGAGATTTTCCACCTGCTCGCCAGGGAATTGGTCAAGCGCGATTTGGACAGCGACGTAGGCAATGAGGGAGGGTACGCTCCGGATGTTCGCAGCGTGGAAGACATGTTCCACATGCTCGGGTCAAGCATCATTGACGCGGGCCTGGCCCCAGGCATAGACGTACACCTAGGCATTGATGTGGCCTCAAGTGAGTTCTATGCTAACGGGATGTACACGGTTGCCCCGCCCGAGAAAACGTACGCTCCCGATGAGCTTGCCCTTCTCTACGATCGGTGGATTGAAAAGTACCAGCTCGCAAGCATTGAAGATCCGTTTGGCGAAGACGAGTGGGGCCAGTGGAGTGAGTTTTCATCTCGCGTCAAAAAACACGGCATCATGGTAATCGGCGATGATTTGCTGGCCACCAATGCCGCGCGCTTGAAGCAGGGCATTGCGAAGCGCGCCATGAACGCGATTCTGGTGAAATTGAACCAGATCGGCACGTTGAGCGAAACCATCTCCGTCGTCAAGCTGGCGCAGAAGCACGGCATTACCGTGGTCATCTCCCACCGCAGCGGAGAAACCAATGACGCGTTCGTAAGCGACCTCGCGGTTGCTGTTTCCGCCGAGTACCTCAAGGCGGGCGCGCCCGCGAGGGGCGAGCGGGTCGCAAAGTATAATCGGCTAATGGAAATAGAGCGGGGGGCTTTGTAGCTATGCAGAACACAACAACAAGGAAACCAATTGTTTTGCTCATCTTAGACGGCTGGGGCATTGGGCCTGATTCAGAATCCAACCCCATCACCAGAACCGAACTCCCGGCGTTTGACAAGCTCTTTGTTGAATCGCGCCGCGCGCGGCTCTGGGCGCATGGGCAGTACGTTGGCTTGCCCAAGGACCAGGACGGAAACTCCGAGGCCGGGCACTTGAACTTGGGCGCAGGCAGGGTGGTTAAGCAGGACGCGGTGATTGTTTCCGAAGCAATTGCGGATGGCACCTTTTTTAAGAACCCCGCGTTCCGCGAGGCCATTGGCCACGTCAAACGGAACAACTCCAGCATGCATCTGATGGGCATGCTCTCGGACGGCCAGAGCGCGCACGCAACGCCCGGGCATCTGTACGCTTTGCTTGCGCTCATGGCGCAGGAAAAAGTGGAGCGCGTGTACATCCATCTGTTCACGGACGGACGGGATTCCTCGCCGCACGCGGGCCGCGAGCTCTGCGCATCCCTCGCGCGGCGGCTTGCGGCAGGCCAGAAAATCGCCACCATTATCGGCAGGTTCTATGCCATGGACCGCAAAAAAGAGTGGGCAAGGACCGAGCGCGCGTACAATGCCATGGTGCTCGGGGAAGGCGCCTGCATTTCCGATCCGATGGCAGTGTTTGACGCAAACTACGAAAACGGCGTCACGGACGAATTCATAGAACCCGCGGTTATCTGCGAGGATGGCCTCGCCATTGGCACGATTGCCGACAATGATTCCATCATCTTTTTTAACCACCGCAGCGACCGGGCGCGCCAGCTCACCAAGCCGTTTGTGCAGAAAGATTTTATCGGGAAGAACTCGGAAACGTTTAAGCCGAAAAAAGTCGCCCGGAACCTCCGGTTTGTGGCGCTCACGGATTTCGGGCCGGATCTCGCGGGCATTCTTACGGCATACCCGAGCATTGACGTGGACCGCAGCCTGCCCGCAGTACTTTCAAAATTCAAACAGATCTACATCGCGGAAACTGAAAAGTACGCGCACATAACCTACTTTTTTAACGGCGGGTACGCGGATCCGGTCGGCGGGGAGAAGCGCCTCATGGTCCCTTCTCCCCGTGTTGACCGGTACGACCAAGCTCCGGCCATGGCAACCGCAGAGCTTGCGGATGCGTGCGTGCGCGCGCTTAGGGAAGGGTATGATTTTATCGCGGTGAACATCGCGGCTACGGATATGGTTGCGCATACCGGCAGTTTTTCGGCGGCCCAGGCCGCGCTTAGAGCCACGGACCGAGCCCTTAGAGCGGTTGCGGCCGCAATTGCCGAAAAAAACGGCACCCTCATCATAACCGCGGACCACGGCAACATTGAGGAAATGAAAGACCTCTCAAGCGGGCGCGTTGATAC
>JACOVK010000061.1 GCA_016177305.1 Parcubacteria group bacterium
GCTTCGGCTTTCGTCCGCCTCTTCCTCTAAGATTTTTTCTTAACTCGCGAGTACGCGAGCCCAAGAAAAAATCTGTAAAAATACAAAAGAAGTATATCAAATCATGCCTTTTTGTAAAGGTATTCCGTCCGGCACTTCCAAAACTTTCTCGCGCGATGTTTCGCCCCGGACAATACGGATGCTTGACTTGGAAACGCCCCACGCGTCCGCCAAAAACGCAACCAAGGCTCTGTTGGCTTTTCCCTCAACCGGCGGCGCAGCAATGCGCACCCGCAAGATGCCGTTTTTAAGCCCGACAATTTTATTCTCTTTTGAACGGGGCGTAATTTTTATAGTGATGCGTTGCGGCATACCATCATACTACTACAAAAAAAGAGAGGCCGCACTGTACAACATGTAGTGCGGCCCCACAAGATGGTGGAGTCTGAGGGACTCGAACCCCCGACCGGAATCTCGCGTCTCCACGAATCAGCCAAGCGCTTGGCTTGATGCGCCGAACAACGACGTTCAATTCTGCTCTATCCGCCTGAGCTAAGACCCCAACCTATAAGGTGCGCCGCAGCCTCAATGAAGAATGCGTCAGCCTTTGAGAGGACTCACCTCTGGACGATCCAGAGGCTAATCGGGGAGTACGATGATCCGTAACCCATTGATAGCGGCGCACGTTCGGAAAGAACTGGAGCGGGCGACGGGAATTGAACCCGCAACCTCCGCGTTGGCAACGCGGCGCTCTACCAATTGAGCTAAACCCGCTCCAAAACCATTGCATTGCGAAACAACGATAAAATCCAGTTTATAAAAATTTCCAAACTATGTCAAGCTCTTGCGCAGGGGGCCCCTATCTATTTTGAAACTTTCTCCGCCAATGTTCTAAAAATCTTCCGGCTCGCAAGCATGTTGCGGACATAGTCGCGGTATTCGCGGCTCTCAAGCTCTGCCGCCAGTTCAGGCTGGGATGCATACGCCTTTTTGGCGATGGCAAGCTCGCGCGCAACCTCATCATCGCTCACTTGCACCCTTTCTTGCTTGCCGAACTCCCGGCCCACTAGGCTGATTTTAACGCGGTGCCCGGCTTTGGGGCGGAATTCTTTTTCCAGGTCCTCTTTTGACTTTTTGATGCTCTCAAGATAATCCCCAAACTTCATGCCCTGGCGAATAACATTCTGCTCAAGCTCAGCGAGCATCTTCCGGGCCTCGCGCGCAATGAGCTGATCCGGAATCTCGCCAAACTCCGACCGCTTGACCAGCTCGTCCATGGCCGCCATTTCAAAGCGCTCCCGCTCTTCGCGTTCTTTTTCGTACTGCAGGCTCCGGCGGATCTGCTCGCGCAAATCTTCCGCAGTCTGGCTGTGGCCAAGCTCTTGTGCGAACGCATCGTCCATTTCGGGTACGGTGCGCTCAAATACTTGTTTGACGGAAACGCTAAACTGCGCGGGCTTGCCGGCCAATGACTTTGCGTAGTACTGCTCCGGAAATTTCAGTTCAAACTCTTTTTTGCCGCCCGCTTTCAAACCAATAATTTGCTCTTCAAAGCCCGGAATAAACCTGCCTTCACCGAGCGTCAATGGAAAATCTTTAGCGGCGCCGTGCTCAATCACCACGCCGTCCCGTTTGACCTCCAAATCCAGAATGACTTTGTCGCCCTGTTTTGCCGGACGGCCGACTGCCGCCTCTGTGGCATGCATTTCCCGGATGGTTTGGACGGCCTTTGCAACATCCGCCTCCGTGGCGGCTGCGTCTTTCTTTTGAACCTTGATCTTGGAAACATCCCCGAGTACAACCGAAGGGAGCAGTACCATGACCGCCTTGTAGGAAACGCCGAACGGCGGCACCATTTTGGTGATGCTGATGTCCGGGTTTCCAGCAACCTCAATGCCGCGCTCGCGGATCGCGCTCTCAAGCGTTCTGCCCACGATTGCCTGGAGCGCTCCTTCATAAATCTTGGCTTCCCCGCCCACGTGGCGGCTCAAGATATCGTACGGAGCCGCGCCTTTTCTAAATCCCGGAACCTCAATGTGCCCCGCGAGGCGCTTGGCCGCAGCCTGTAAATCCCGCTCAATATCAGCGCGCGCGAGCTCAACCGCAAGCTCCAAAACAGCCGGGTTTGGTTTGTTCTCGGTAATCTGCATGAAACGTAAATCTACCTTACGCTGCGCATTCGTGCAAGCGGGGACGCTTTGCGCACAGCTTGCCAATCTCAACCATAATACGGTCCGTTACCTCATACAAAAGCTCGCGGGTCACCGGGGTGCTTCGGTAGCCCGCAAGGTTAATCGGCTTGCCGAATGCTATTGCAGCCGTATTGCGCTTAAAAAGAAACTCACGAATGGCATCCGCAGCGCTGGTGATGTGCGGCCCCTGGTACCCGACCGGAATAACCGGCGCGCCCGTCGCGAGCGCAAGCCGCGCAACCCCCGTCTTTCCCAGGGCGAGCGAACGCGGATCCGCATTGCGCGTCCCTTCCGGATACAGGGCAACCGCCTCATTGCGCGCGAGCGCAGCCGCTGCCTGCTTTAAAACTTTTGCCGGAGCGCGCCAGTCAATAAGCAGCGTGGCGAACCAGTTGCGCAGGGGCTTGGTCCACCAGGGACCCCACCAGTAATCGTCACGCGCCACAAACCAAACCGGCACCCGGTTTTGCAGGTAGGAAAGCGTTCCTAAGAGCCACTGGTCCGGAATGCTTACGTGGTTGCTGGCGAAGATGAAGGGCCCTTGGGCGGGAATGTTGCCAAGCCCTTCGGCTTTCCGGAGAAACGCGAAGTATGTAAACCGGAACAGTGGCCGCAGAATGGGGTACAGCGTGCGCGGCATAGCCACTTAGACTAAAAAGCTCACCATCAAAAGCGCAACAATGTTAATCACTTTGATCATGGGGTTGATGGCCGGGCCTGCGGTGTCTTTGTACGGATCGCCGACCGTATCCCCGGTCACGCTTGCCGCGTGCGCCTCGCTTCCCTTGCCCCCGTGCCCGCCTGCTTCAATCAATTTTTTGGCGTTGTCCCAAGCTCCGCCGCCGGTGGTCATGGAAATGGCCACGAACAATCCCGTAACAATGGATCCGACAAGCATGCCCCCCAGGGCAACGGGCCCCAAAAGCCATGCAACGACAATGGGCGAAAGCACGGGAATGAGCGCGGGCACGAACATTTGGCGCAAGGCATCCTTGGTGACGATGTCAACGCACGTGCCGTAATCCGGCTTAGCGCGCCCCTCCATAAGCCCGGGGATCTCCCGAAACTGCCGGCGCACCTCTTCCACCACCTTGCCCGCGGTTTTTGACACTGCTTCCATCACGAGCGCGCCGAAATAGTAGGGCAAGAGGCCCCCAACAAAAAGCCCGATGATCACGAGCGGATCCGAGAGCCGGAATAAAAGCTCGCGCCCGTGCAAAACAAATTCCTGGGAGTACGAAGCGAAGAGCACCAGCGCGGCCAATCCCGCGCTTCCGATGGCATAGCCTTTGGTGACCGCCTTGGTGGTGTTGCCCACGCTATCCAGCTTGTCCGTAACCTCGCGGACCTCTTTGGAAAGCCCCGCCATCTCCGCAATGCCGCCCGCATTATCCGTGATTGGGCCGAACGCGTCTATGGCAACGATTATGCCGGCAAGCGAGAGCATGGAAACCGCGGCAACCGCGATGCCATAGAGTTCGGCAAGCCCGTACGATCCCCAGATTCCGAGGGCAATGACAATCACCGGCAGCGCGGTTGCGCGCATGGAAAGCGCGAGCCCGGCAATGATGTTCGGGCCGTGCCCTTTGGTGGATGCTTCGGCGATTGTTTTAACGGGCTGGTATCTGTCGGACGTGTAGTACTCGGTGATGATAACCAACAGCGCAGTCACGCCAAGCCCCACGAGAGAAGCGTAAAACAAGTTCAACGGAAGGTAGTGGCCGTTTCCGTCCATGAGCGCGAGTGTGGCGTAGTAAAACCCGATTGCCGCGAGCGAGCCCGATGCAACCAGTCCCTTGTAGAGCGCGGCCATGATGTTCTCTTTGCGCCCGAGGCGCACAAAGGCGAGGCCGATGACGGACGCCACAATGGAGATGCCGCCCAAGACGAGCGGGTACAGAACCGCGTTTTCAAAATCGCCGAACACCAGCGTCCCTAAAAGCATGCTCGCCACCGCGGTGACCGCGTACGTCTCAAAGAGGTCGGCCGCCATGCCCGCGGTGTCCCCCACGTTGTCTCCTACGTTGTCCGCAATCACGGCCGGGTTGCGCGGATCATCTTCGGGAATGTTCTTTTCCACCTTGCCGACCAGGTCAGCGCCGACATCCGCGGCCTTGGTGTAGATGCCGCCGCCCAGGCGCGCGAAAATAGAGATCAAGCTTCCTCCGAATCCCAAGCCGATGAGGGCGTTCACATCATGCGTGATTGCGTAGAACCCGGCAACACCGAGCAAGCCCAGGCCAACCACTAAAAATCCGGTGACGGCGCCGCCGCGCACCGCAACGGCCATTGCTTTTGAGAGGCCCCGGCTCGCCGCATGCGCCACGCGCACGTTCGCGCGCACCGCAACATTCATGCCTACGTACCCGGCAATTGAGGAAAGGGCTGCGCCGGTCAGAAAACCCCATGCTATGCTCCAGGAAAGTCCGAACCCAAGCGCAAAAAACACAAAAAATGCCACGACCGAAATGGTTCGGTACTGGCGGTTGAGGTATGCCTTGGAACCTTTTTGGATTGCCTCGGCGATTTGGCGCATTTTTTCATCGCCGGCTTTGCGGCCCAGCACCCAGGCCGCGAGAATCACGCCCGCGACAATGGCGAGCACGGAAGCTCCCAATGAGAAGAGAAGGTACGTAGACATAGTAAATACCCGTTAATTATGTATCTGACTTTGGCGCATCCTCCGCAACTTCAGCGGAGGAGGAATCCCCCTGGGCCGCCGCTTCGGCAACGCTCGCGCCCGAAACAGGCGCAGGCTTGATATCAATCTTCCAGCCCGTCAAGCTTGAGGCTAGGCGCACGTTCTGGCCCTGCTTGCCGATTGCCAGGGAGAACTGGTCGTCCGCGACAAACGCTTCCGCGGTCCGGCTTTCCTCGTGCAGCGCCACGTCCACCACCTTTGCCGGAGAAAGCGCGTTCTTGATGAACGCAACGTCTTCGCCTTCCCAGGCAATGATGTCAATCTTCTCGCCCCCAAGCTCGTTGATGATGAACTGCACGCGCGTGCCGCGCTGGCCCACGCACGAACCCACCGGATCCACGTTGTCTGCTTCAGTCGCAACCGCTATCTTGGAGCGCGATCCCGGCTCGCGGGCGATTGATTTAATGAGCACCACGTTGTCCGTGATTTCCGGAACCTCCATTTCAAACAGTTTGCGCACGAGCTCCCGGCTTGAGCGCGAGACGATCACCTCTGGCCCGCGGCTTGAGGTTGCGACTGATTTGATGAAGAACCGCAATTGGGAGCCGGGCGAGTAGTGCTCGCTGCGCACCTGCTCTTGGGGCGGCATGATTGCGGTTGCCTGGCCGATGTCAACCAGCACGTTGCCCGCCTCCATGCGCTGGATGGTGCCGTTGATGAGGCTTCCCTCTTTGTCTTTGTACTCGTTGAACACCACCTCGCGCTCTGCCTCGCGCAAACGCTGGATAATCACCTGCTTCGCGGTCTGCGCGGCCATGCGCCCGAACTCTCCGGGAACCGAAAGCTCCTGCACCAGCTCTTCGCCGAGCTCCGCATCCGGCTTGATCTCTCGGGCCGCGGTAACCATAATCTGGGTTTTCGGGTTGAACCGATCTTCGTCTTCCTCCGCTCCCTCGGCCGCTCCCTCGGCGGCCTTCGCTTCTGCGCTGGCTTCTTTCGGTTCCTCGGCTTTTGGCTCGGCAGCGCCCGCTCCGGCCTGCTTCTCCTCCGGAGCCTCGGGCGCCTCTCCAACCACGTTGCCCTCCTCATCCAGCTCCTGGTCCGCTACCACGGTTTTAATGTCGTACACCTTCATGGCCATGGTTTCCGGATTAAAATCAACCTTCAGGTTCTGCATGCGGTTCCCGAAATCCTTGCGGTACGCGGCCGCAAGAGCCTGCTCAATGGTAGAAAGCACGCTTTCAACGGAAATGTGCTTTTCGTCGCAGATTGCTTTGATTGCTTGCAGTACTTCTTTTGACATAATGGATTGTTCTTACAAAAAATAGCTAGTCTACAATCGTAAACTAGCCTATATACATGATAGCACGCCTGGCAATATTGGCAAGCTTTCACCAAGATTTCACAACTTAAAAAGCCCTGCTGCGCAACAGGGCTTTTTCAGTTAAAACATGGGCGGAGGGGGCGGGGGCAAATCGTCCGGCCCGTCAAACCCGGACCACGGCTCAGAGTGGGGAGGCTTATCCTTGGACTCGGTATTTTCTTTCCTCTTTTTCTCTCCCCCAAGGGGCTCTGCGCCATACGGCGGGCGCACCGAATCCGTGTGCGGCGCATCCCCGGGCAGCCGGGAGGTTCCGGAGGGCTCTGCGCCGGAGGCGCCCTCGTCTTCTTCCCGGAAAATGTTCACCACGCGCTCTCCGAGCTGGGCGCGCTTTTCCTGGATGTACCACACCAGAATGGAAAGCAGAAGAAATACGAGAATGACAATGCCGATGACGAGCGACGTGTTGAGCGTGAATTTCTGGGGCGCCTCGTCCGGCAACCGGACCACGGCTCCGGGAGCCAGTTCCACAACCCCGTCATCCGGCGACTCGGCAGCCTCGTTGTCCGCAACAGCAACCCTATCCTGCTCCGTGGATTCGCCTAGCACGGCATCGTCGTCCGCCACTACCCGGCCCTCGGGTTCTGTTGCAACTTTTTCGGGCAGCGCATCCGGCACCACCGGCTCTTCGGGCAAAGCCAGCTCATCTTTGACGGTCAAGGGCTTTGGCGCCTCTGGCGCGGAAACCGAAATCGGGGGAACTTGCTCTGCCTTAGGTTCTTCGCGATCAACGGGAGCAGGAGCTTCGCCCGGCGCCGCAACCGCCGCCTCGGCCGCTTCCCCGACCTGCCAGAAGATTGGAGCTGAATTATTGGAAAGCTTTCCGCGGTCAGATGCGTACGCCTCAATAACGTGCCTGCCCAAGGTGAGGGCGGTGCGGGGCTGCCACGCGAAGCTGATAGCGCCGGATGGATCCTGGCCGAGTGGAATGCTCTGTGCCAGCTTGCCGTCAATCACGATTGAAACGACAAAACTGTTCTTTGCAAGACCAGCGACAAACGGCCGCTCAATGCCGGAATCCGCATTTACCACGGGCCTCGCCAGCACCGGCGCCGGTGTCCGCGGAAGAACGGCAATATCCACGGAATTGGAAGCAAAGCTCTCTTTTCCGCGCGAATCGCGGGCAACGGCCATAATCGTGTGCGCTCCGAGTGAAAGGCCTTTAAGTTCAACGCCAAAGCTTGCGGTACCCGAAGCATGGTTGCGAACCTTGGCGCGGGCGTGCTCTGCGCCATCAACCAAAATCCTGACCAATGAACCATTCCGCGCGACACCCCCCGCCCAGACCCGGTCCTGCCCAAGCTTGGCTTGGGTTTGGGGGACCAGAAGCGTTGGAGCTGGGTTCGGAATGATGGTGATGAGCGTTACCAGGCTCTTTTCGGAAAGCTCGCCCGTCTCTGCGGCGCGCGCCTGAAGCTGGATGGCGTGCCCGCCGGATCCGAGCGGCAAAAACGGAGCGTACGCAAACCGGCCGTCCTTGACCTTGGCCGTGCCATTGAGCGCGTTGTCAATAAACACCAGGACTTCGCTTGAGCCGGAAGCCCTGCCGGAGATTGGGGGCATAGGCGAATCAAACTGTTGCGCCTGTACCGGAGTTGAAAGCACTGGGGCTTCCGCCGCAAAAACGCTCGGTGCGCCAAGCAGCGCAAAAACCGCGCTCCACGCAATTCCGAGCACTGACGCAGTTACAGTATATTTTACGCTTTGCAGAAAAGAGCGGCTTACAAGCGTTTGCGGTGCAATGGCCATAGTAAGGTAACCCTTTCCTCCTTTAGGATTTTAGTCTTATGCAGAAAAGGCAAGCAGCTCTATGCTCATGCCTCTTCCAGCTGGTCTGTTGATAGAAAAGGAATAAGATCTAAGCTGCTTGCCTCCTGCAAGCCTTACTACGGACGTTAAAAGAACTAGCTGTATTGTAGCCTAAAAAAATAAAAAACAAAACACCTAAATTCGCTGGAAAAAGAGCTTCTGTGGGTAATGGTGTGCATAGCCTATGGATAAGCTTGGAAAATTTAAAAATCCATGGGCTCAAACTGGGCCTGGTGGTGCCTGATGCGCAGTTTTCCCGGACCAGAGCCTGGGCTGATGGTAACCACATCAATCCTGAAGTTCTCTACTCCGTTTAGGCTAATGTAAGCAAAAATTGTCTTCCGAAGCTTTCGTTGTTTTTCAAAATCAATTGATTGCTCCGGAAGGCCGCGCAAATTTTTGAGCCTGGTTTTTACTTCAACAAAAACGGTTTGGTCCTGGTCCTTGGCAATGATGTCAATCTCCCCAAACCTGCTCGTAAAGTGCTTTTTGAGTATGCGAAATCCGCGGCGCGACAAATACCATGCCGCAATGTTTTCTCCCCGTGTTCCCAAATTCTGCGAAGCCTGGCCCATCACCCCGAGTAATCCCACTTGCCGGCTTCGCGGCTGATCGCATCCCGGCGCTTCGGTACCACCCTGATTCGGTAATTAAGCGCTAACATCAGCCAAAAAATAGATGCAATCCCCCAGATCAGGATAAAAACCGGGGCGCTTAGGTATAGAGTATTAATCTGCCTCAAACTATACAGGATAATGCCGATCAAGCCCATGGTCCAGGCAAAGGAGGAGTATTTCGCAGCTGCTTTCTTGGCAAAAATATCACCCTTCCTCGCGGACAGGCGGACAATCACGGCAACTGCAATCAAGGCGATGTTCGCCGCCAAAAAAACAGTTGCCAGATCAGAGGTGAATGGGCCCGGGTTCCGGTTAAAGAGGTATGCGGCGGAAAGGAGATGGAGTATGGTGGCCATAATTACTGTTGTGCAAGTACCAACCCAAAATGGTACCTTCCGGCGTCAATAGACGCCTGCTCTGCAAAACCCGCGCTTGCGGCAAGCGCGAGAACGCGGTCCCTGCTTACCCGAGCCTGGGGAGCCGGGCCAATGCCGGTTTGCCCGGGCAGCCAGTCAACCACAAGCAGGATGCCTTCTTTCTTCAGGGAGCGCTTTGCTTCCGCGAATACCGCAGTTTTGTTCGCAACTAAGAACAGTATATTCACGAGGAGCACGGCGTCAAGGGACGCGGTCGCGATCTGTGTTGCTCCAAGAATTTCCAAATCAGACCACATAGTGATGATGTTGGTGATGCCCGCAACCTGCGCCTCTTTCTTAACTTGCTCCAAAACCGTCTTTTGCACGTCAACCGCGTATACCCTGCCCTTTGGCCCGACCGCGCGGCTTGCGGCAAATGCCATGTACCCCGAGCCGCACCCCAAATCGGCAACCTGGCCGCCGGGCTGCAGGTTGATTTGTTGGATAATGCGGTCTGGGTTCAAAAATGTTGCGTCTTGGTTCGCCATATGCTTTTTAGTATACAACAAAATGAGCTTATCCGCCACCTAAAACCACCACGAAAGGGGGATGGTTTTAGTTTTAATTCGCGCAACAACCTTTTAGGTATTATTTACTCCATCGCATCAACAATCCTCCGAACCGCAACCATAAACGCGGCAGTGCGCAGCTCAACTCCGTGTTTCTTGTGCGTATCCCAAACAGCGTTGAACGCGTTTTTCATAACCAACTCAAGCTTGGCAAGCACTTCCCGCTCGCTCCAGTGCTCCCGAGCGAGGTTCTGGCCCCACTCAAAGTAGCTCACCGTGACCCCGCCGGCGTTCGTGAGCACGTCCGGAGCAACGTAGATTTTTTTTGACCAAAGGATCCCGTCTGCCTCGGGCGTGGTGGGCCCGTTCGCAAGCTCCAAAACAATCTTTGCGCGGACAGCGCCCGCATTCTCCGCGGTAATCTGGTTCTCAAGCGCGGCCGGAACCAAGATATCGCACTCCTGCTCTAACATTTCCTGATTCGTGACCTTGGTTCCGGCCGCATAGTCAATCACCGAACCTTTTTCCTGCTTGGCTTTCATAACCGCTTCAAGGTCCAGGCCGTTCGCGTCGTACACCCCGCCTTTTGAATCTGAAACACCCGCGATAACATACCCAGCGCGTTGCACGAGCTGTGCGAAGTGGTAACCCACGTTTCCAAACCCCTGAATAACAACCCGCCTTCCGGCTGACTGCATGCCCAGAGAGGCCGCAAGCTCTTCCAGCACGTAAAAGCCGCCCTGTCCGGTTGCCGTGCCCCGGCCCTCGCTTCCGCCGTACTCAAGGGATTTTCCGGTAAATGCTGCCGCTGTCTTGTCGCCGCTAATTTTTCCGTACTCATCCGCCATCCAGTCCATGATTTTCGGATTGGTGTTTACGTCCGGCGCTGGCACGTCTTGGTGCGGGCCAATGTGCTGCGCCATGTTCTGCACCCAGCCGCGCGCGAGCCTTTCCAGTTCGGATTGCGAAAGCTCTTTCGGGTTCACGGAAACTCCGCCCTTGCCCCCGCCCATAGGAATGTTTACGACCGCGGTTTTGATGGCCATCCAGAACGCCAAGGCTTTTACCTCGTCCAAATCCACCTGCGGGTGGAAACGGATGCCGCCCTTGTATGGGCCCCTCGCGTTGTTGAATTGCACGCGGTAGCCCTTGAATGATTTCTGTGAACCATCATCCATGGCGACCGGGATATCAAACTCATAGATGCGGTCCGGCTCTTTGAGCTTCGCAACCTCGCCCAAATCAAGTCCGAGATGGGCGGCGGCACCGTCCAATTGCCGCATTGCGTTACTGAATGCTAACATAGCTCTTCGGTGAATATTAAAAATATACAAACAAACGTTTGTTGCTAGCCGCCGCGGCCGCTACGCTGCGGCTTTTTCCAGCCAGCGCTCCGCATCCAGTTCCGCGGCGCAGCCGGAGCCTGCTGCGGTAACTGCCTGGCGGTACTCGTGGTCGTGCACGTCTCCGGCCGCAAACACGCCGGGGACGCTCGTCATCGTGCGGTCCTTGAGCACCACATACCCTTTTGCATCAAGCTCAAGTTGGCCTTTGAAAATTTCCGTATTCGGTGTGTGTCCAATGGCCACAAACAATCCCTGGCACGCGATTTCAGATTCTTTGTTGGTCTTGTTGTTTTTCACGCGCACGCCAGTGACGGAATTCTCACCGAGCACCTCAATCACTTCCGTGTTCCAAGTGAATTTGATTTTCGGATTTTTCCTGGCGCGCTCCTGCATGTACGCGCTCGCGCGCAATGCATCCCGCCGCACCAGCACGGTAATGGTGTTTGCAAACTTGGTGAGGAACAGGCTGTCTTCCATTGCCACGTCTCCGCCGCCGACCAGCACTATGTCTTTGCCCTTAAAAAAAAACCCGTCGCATGTGGCGCAGCTGGAAACGCCTTTGCCGCGCAGGCGCTGCTCGGATTCCAAACCAAGCCACCGTGCGGACGCGCCGGTTGCAATAATCACGGCCGCTGCCTGGTATTCGTCCGCCCCAACCCACACAGAAAAAGGCTGCTTGGAAAAATCAACCGTATCAACTGCCTTATCAATTATTTTTGTTCCAAAGCGTTCAGCCTGCTTGCGCATCCTGGCCATAAGCTCCGGGCCTTGGATTCCTTCCGGAAAACCCGGATAGTTCTCTACCTCTGTGGTGAGCGCGAGCTGGCCGCCGATTTCAATACCGCTGAAAAGTGCTGGTTTAAGCTGTGCCCGAGATGCATAAATTGCCGCAGAATACCCCGCGTTTCCGGATCCAATAATAATAAGTTTATGCGGTTCAGGCATAGTTTTGGCTAATATTAGCCTTTAATTAGCTACTGAATCTAATTTTACCTTTATATCTTCTTTTTTATGAAGCCCAACCAATACTTCGGCGGGTTTTCCGTCTTTAAATATAATGATTGTTGGAATACTCATAACCCCGTACCGGGAGCTTGATTCTTGATTCTCATCAACGTTTATTTTGGCTATTTTTAGCCCTTTTTCCTCATCAGAAAGCTCATTAATAATGGGCCCTTGGATTTTGCACGGCCCGCACCATGGAGCCCAAAAATCAACAAGTACCACGCCCGAGACCTGCTCAACTTCTTGTTTAAAATTTTGATCAGTAAGTTCTATTGCTGGCATGTGTTTTTTATTAACGATGTAGGGCGAGCGAAATGCAAAGCTAAAAGCTTAGCATTTCCGATGCCCACGAGCTAGTATATATTATAATTTTAATTCAGCATACTGTCTAATAGTAATAATTATAGTACTGTGGAAGAAGTGGAAAAGGCTGTTTTTTGGCTAACAGTAGGAATAAACAGGAAATAATTTTTACTAATAACTGTGGTGCGTTGGGGGAGTATACTATGGAGTCTTTGTGTATAACATTTGTCAGGAAAAATCCTGACAAGTTATAACAAGCACATGCGCACAGAAAATAAACAAACACCTGTTGAGTTTTACACAGGGAATATTTTGGCTAATATTAGCCTATTCACAGGAAATCCACAGGCAATGTGGATAACATTTTAGTGCTATTTTTGCGAGATAGTTATGTTATATTTTTCTTGACAAACCAAAGATACCCCTGGTTGTGACCAGAGGTATCTTTGGTGGACCTGAGGAGAATTGAACTCCTGGCCTTCGCAATGCGAATGCGACGCTCTACCAGCTGAGCTACAGGCCCGCGTCAGCCGCGCGTTGCGGCTTCCGTATCCGGGCTTCGCCCGAATACTCCAGCCTCCACACGCGTCTTCCTTTCAGATTTTTTCTTAACTCCGCTAAACGCGGAGCCCAAGAAAAAATCTGCGAGAGAGTTTTTAATTTGTTCAATACTGAACAGTTTGGTGTCCTCACCAGGACTTGAACCCGGATCAATGGCTTAGGACGCCACTGCTCTATCCAATTGAGCTATGAGGACGCGATGTAGTCGGATTACATATTTTCTTCGCGTGCAGGTTTGGCCGCATCAAATTTTTGTTTAAAAATTGACATATTTAATCAAAAATGTTATTATTTTGTTCAACCCATCATGATTTTTTTGACATTTTTAACGAATTATGGTATTTCTGGTGGACCCGGCGGGGCTCGAACCCGCGACCTTTAGTATGCCATACTAACGCTCTAACCAGCTGAGCTACGGGCCCAAATGTATTATTTTAGGTATTTCTTGAAGCTCAAGTAGTATGTCCGCTGAAAAATAATTAATCCTGCAAACTCCCTTATAATCTGGTTTTTTTGATGGTTTTCCTATGGTTCGGGGATCAATTCTTGCTTTGTAGAATAGAGTCAGCGGAATTAATGTTATGTTTGACCAAAACAACTCAAGCGAACCAATATTTTGATCAGCGCGGCACTGTATTGTGCACCTGAATTTCATCTCATCAATAGTATAGCAGTTACGGAGAAGGCGCAAGAATAAGCTTATAATGAAAGGCGAGGAGTTTCCAAACGTAATGACCCCTCGGGTTTTTGATGACCCCTCGGTTATATATAGCAGAGCGAGCGCTATTTTTGCGATGTCAGGATTATAGAGCGCTGATGCGAGGGCGGCGTTGCGTTGTCGGATTATTTGCATGTAGGCAACGCGCCTCGTTCTGTTGGTCGCCGCAGCATATGTGCGAGCTCGGGCAAGGTTGTCAAGAATCAATACCCTCATTTTTTGTTCGTACCAGCCTGGAAGTTTAATATCTCTGCACCAGTGGGAAAGGGTTCCTTTTGAGATAGGCACCTTAACCGCTTTCTGGATTTCAGCATATGTCCCCCCTTTTTTTCGCAGCGAAACAACTTTTTTTTTGATGCGTTTGTGGTATGCCATGATAATACTGTACCATAGAATGACTGTATGTACAACATAGGTTCAAAACGCAATTCAATATATGTGGTTTTTAAGGGCGCCAATTAATGAGCACTGTTTTTATTATTTTACGAAGAAACCAGGTTCAGGTATAATGGAGGAATTATTAATAAGTGTCCTCTATGGCAATGTTCAACGGAAAAGAGAAGGGAGAAAAACAAAAAGGGTTTGAAATGAAAGAAGGGGAGATTGAAACCATCATCGGCGCGAGCGTAAAAGTGGAGGGGGATTTTAAGAGCGATGGGGATGTGCTGGTGCAGGGGATTGTGAATGGAAGTTTAAAAACCAAAGGCAACCTAAGAGTGGAAGAAGGGGCTAAGATTAAAGCAAATGTGGAAGCCGCGAATGCGAGCGTCCGTGGCGAGATCGCGGGAAACGTGACCGTAAAAGACAGCCTCCAGCTCGGGGAATCCGCGAAAATCGCGGGGGACATCATCACAAAAATTCTTTCCATTGAGCCTGGGGCAGTGCTGCACGGCCACTGTTCAGTTTCCGCCATTGAGCCTGAAGCCGGCAATGAGCCCGCCATCGTGCAAAAACCGAAAAAAGAAGCTTAATGTATGTATGCGTACTTCATTGATGATTGGGTGTACGAAAAACATCACCGGACATTGGACAAACTGGACCTGCTCCTGACCCAGCAGGGGGTTTCCGGAAGGAAGATACGGCTCTCCCGGCTTTCTGATATGAACGCCAGCATCAGGGACTGCATTGGAAGCGGCATTAAGACTCTGGTTGCGGTTGGAAACGACGTTACCGCGAGTCGGCTTTTGAACCACGCGCAGAGCCTTAAGCAGAAGGATGCTTTTTCGTTTGCGTTTTGCGTGGTTCCCATAGGCGAGCCCAACGAAGTAGCGCGCCTGTTCGGGATTCAATCCCTTCCAGATGCCGCGAGTGCGCTTAGCGCTTGCCAGACCCGGCTGTTTGACCTCGGGCTCTTGAACCAGCGCCACTACTTTGTTACGGCAGCAATCTTCCCTAAAAAATCCGCGCTGCGCTTCCGTTCGTACTCCGTGAGCTCCCTGCATCAGGATCACCACCTAAGCGTGTGCAACGGCGACATCTACCGCACCAAAGAAACCGCCGCTTCCAAAAAATTCGTTCCGGACGATGGCGTGCTTGAGGCGGTGATTGCGTACCGCCCGAGCGTTTCGTTTTGGAGCCGCGTTCGGGGCAGGCAAGCGAGCGGAGAATACCAGCCCGAAAGCTTTTTTCCCATAAAAAAGATTACCGTCAGGGGCGCTTCAAAGACCATTTCCATTTTTGCGGACACCGAAAAGCAGCTTTCGTCCCCCATAGACGTGGAAGTAGTTGCGAGGGAGCTTGAAGCCGTGGTGCGCTCAAAGCGCGCCGCATAGGCCGAGGCTATCCTCGGTTTTGCGTTACCATCTCGGCCGAAAGCCGGGGCTTGTTTTTTGCGAGCTGCGCTGCTGCTTCTGCTTCAATAGCGCGCGCCACGCTGTCTTCCACAACCATCTTTTCTTTGGTGATGGAAATCACCTGGTCGCGGTGGATGAGGAGCTCTTCTTTGCTGAAGAGGTGTGAAATGCCGCCCGGCGCAACCCGGTACTGGTACAGGCTCTGCGTTTCAATGTCAACAATGGCGCCCGCAACCTTTCCCAGGCGCTGGTTGCTTTGGGTTTCTACCGGAAGGTTTAAAATATCATGAAGCGAGAGCAGCATAGTGGCGGTTTTGGGGCTATTGCGGCTGCGGGGCTCGTGCCGGCTTTTGGAACAGTATGATCTGCTGGATGAGCGTGGTGAGCGTGTTGATGGTCCAGTATAAGGTCAAGCCGCCCGGCAAGCTGGCGCCGAACACAACCGTGATCACCGGGGCGATGTACAGCATCTGCTTGTTCATCATGCTGGTCATGCTCTCGTCCGCTGATCCGGGGAGGGCGGGCTGGCGCTTGTGCACCAGCATCCTGGTTTGCAAGAATTGCAAGGCGCCCGCGATAACGGCGACGACGATGCTTGATTCCTTCAGGTCAAACACTCCGAGGAACACCATATTGACCGCGCCCGGCTGCGCGACAAACGAGTAGAGCGCGTCAACACTTCCGGCGGCCACCTCGTCCCTAAGCACCTGGAAGATGGCGAGCAAAAAGGGCAGCTGGACCAAGAGCGGCAGGCAGGAAGAAAACGGGCTGACCTTTTCCTGCTTGTAGAGCAGCATGAGTTCGCGGCCCTGGCGCTCGCGGTCGTCTTTGTATTTTTTACGCAGCTCATCAACCTTCGGCTGGATTTCCTGCAGCGCTTTCTGCGAGTGCAGTGAGCGCGCGGAGAGCGGGTACAGAATTATTTTAACCAATACCGTGAGGCTGATGATAGCCCACCCGAAATCATCGCCCGGAATAATGTTGTGCAGCCAGACCAGGAGGTTCAAAATCGGTTGGTAGAACAAGATGACAAACGGATTCATTGGGTTACCTTACTGGATCGTAGCCGCCTTGCGCCCATGGGTGGCAGCGCACAATTCGTTTTGATCCCATGGAGCACCCCTTCAGTATACCAAATGATTGGATTGCGTCATACAGGTATTCTGAACACGTGGGGCGGTACTTGCAGGCGCCGTGCGGGAAAAACCCTTGCAACAACCCGTGGTCCGGGGACAGGGTCTTCTGGTAGATGCTGATGGCGAGGAGCAGGGCGCGTTTCATGTGATGCGTGTTTTTTTGAACAAGCTGATCGTTAATGTTCGCAGTTCGCCAAATTCCAGTTCAAGCAGCGGCTTTTTGGTGATGAGAATGCCGTCAAAGCCCGGGGCAACTTTTGGCATGACGTCTCTGCGGATGATTTCGCGCAGCCTGCGCTTGAGCTTGTTGCGCAGCACCGATTTTTTGGAAATTTTGAGCGAGGTGATGATGGCGAAGCGCGAAACCTTGAGATTGTTTTTTGCCAATCGGATGCCGAGGTTGCCGACAAAAAAAGACCTGCCGCGTTTGTGCACGGCCTCAATGTCAGACCGTTTGGCAAGGCGGTTGGCCGCGTTCAGCATAGTTTAGGCAGGGGTAAGCCGCTTCCTGCCTTTTGCCTTCCGTCTTTTCAGAACGTTGCGGCCGCCCGGGCTTGCGCTGCGCTTCCGGAATCCGTGCACCCTTGCGCGCTTCTTCTTTTTTGGCTGGTAGGTTCGTTTTGTTGACATAGTGTTTGTGGAATTAGCAACAGATACAGAGTAGCACGTCAAGACGCTTGATACAAGCCTTGGTTATGGGGTTTGTGATTTTATGACCGGACTCCAATGCCCCACAGAAATTCAAAAATTTGTTTAAGGCTGAATGCCAGATCCGGCGAATAAATGATATACGCAATACCCTCTTTGCGCGTTGAAATCAGGCCAATGTTGTTTTCATAGATGTAGATACTGGCCTTCAAATCAACGTATTCGGGTAAGTACCGTATCTGCCGCAGGTAGGGTACTTGCTCATTGAAGATGGGTTCGTTGTGAACTGACTTTGATTTTATGCGGAGCGACCGCGTGTACAGTTTTGCATTCACACGGCGCGCAATCCATTTTTTGATATATGTTTTGTCTACGGTTTGCAGGGTCAGTTCCGGAGGTGAGAAGTAGACATACTCTTTTTTAGCCTTTTTTAGTATGTCTTCGTACACTTCGCGGCTGGCAAGCGGGCCTTGGAATATGCGTATTGATGGATTCTCGCCCTTATCCACATAGAGCGCCAAAAAATCCGGGAGCAAATCTTTGAGCTCCTGTTTTTGGATTTCAAATTTTTTATAGAGTTCTTTTGGCGGGAGCGCTATAAACGACTTTCGTTTGCCGTGGAATACGGTTTTTATGAACCCGCGCTCTTCCAAGGTACGGAGGTTGTCATATATGGCAGTGCGCCCGATGTTGAGGTCCTGCGCGAGGTCTTTTGCGGACCCTTCCCCGCGCTCAAGCGCGGCCAAATAGAGCTGCGCCCGCTGGCTATCCAGCCCTGCAGAGAGCAGCCAGGAGATAAGGTTATTCATATTTTCAATTATTTTTGACAAAAATTAAATTATTATTTACTTAATTTTAGCCTAAATCGCGTTAGGTTGCAATAGGATTTCAAAAATAGTTTACGATATTTTAGTTGTTTTTTATACTATAGGCATCCTGCAAAGTCCGGAATTACCGGACATTCACCACAGCGTTCATTTCATTCAGAAGGAGTGGAATATGCGTGCGATTGAAGAAATAGCCCAAGAAGGGCGGCTTGGCATGGTGGCCGAGTTGCTGGGCATGCACGATTTTGACGACCAGGCGTTCCAGTTTCTGGTTCGCGATCCGGAGTTCAGGGCCGCGGTTCGCAAAGCTGCCCAAAAAGCGTTCCGCAGGTGGGATGAGAAGGTTGCGGCAATCGTTGCGCACGTAAGCCGGTGCCGCTGGTGCCGCGAGAGAGCTCTTAGCTACGGCGACCAAGACCTTGAAGAACAGGTCAGGGGCTGGCGCCGTGTGGGCATGTTCAGGAATATTGAACAATTCGCCTGTGCAAAGACTCGCCGGGTGATTCCCATCAATAGACGACAGCCAAACCGCGCTCGGGCGAAGAGCTGATTGTTCTAGCCTCTCATGAGGCAATACCCTCCCTTGCGGACGACAACGTCGTCTGTGGATGCTTGACAAGGCGCATGGTTTTGTGATAAGATGCAGTCTTCGTGTAAAAATCGCGAAGTGTTCCCAATAACCCCTAGCGAAAGGCTAGAAGATGAAGCTCAAGGCGGTGATTTCCAGAGATGCCCCTATGACGCTCTTCAAGGCGTTCAGCAGCGAAGGATTCGCCAGGACCTTCCTGGAGAACGTCTTGGTCGGCTGTCTCGGTGCGAAGGACCCGGCCGAGCGTCCAGCCGAGTACTACGTCCAGGAACCTGATCCCATGGTCACGGTCGGCGTGTGCCTCGGTGTGGAGCTCCGGCTCACGGGCATCAGCAGGGGCGGGCGCACGGCCAAGCAGTTCCACGACGCCCTGAAGGCGCTCAAGGATCTCGCCGCGCGAACCATCGCCGAGAACCTCAAGGTTGGCCGCGTTCAGCTCTTTGTGGTCATCATGTTGGACGGCGATGTCGAGACCAAGCCCGGCTCGGGCCAGTACAGCAACGTGCTGGAGTCAGACGCCATCTGGGTCGAGACCAACTAGCCCAAGACGGCATAGCCTTCTGGCTCCGCCGACTGCACCCTTCTCTCGCAGATGGCAACATCGTCTGCGGGGGAGGGGTGTTTTTTTGTGTAGAATTTGCCGCCCAAAACCATTGACAAATTTTGTAAAAGGGGTATAATAAAAATGTACCTGTGACCCGAAAGGGTTGTTCGGCTAAAGGAATTTCCATACGCCGAAAGCAGGTACACTAAAAAACCGCCTTCCTTGAGGCGGTTTTTTAGTTGCGTCGCTTGTCTTTCTTTTTCCAGATACTGTAAAAGTGAATGTTCCCAGTTCCTATTCTTCTCAAGATGACCGTGACTTTTGTATTTTGTTTCCCAACAACATGCCCTAATTCCCAAATTTCTGTCTTCTTTCCAAGCTTTTTAGAAAATTCTGATTTGTACTCAATCACTTCGTTGGCGTTTTTGATTACCGGAATCAACAACGGCAGCAGTCCGAGACGATACATCCTTTCTTTTTTTGATCGGGCGTGCCCTAACCCGTCATAGAGTAAGTGGCGGAAACCCTTGGAGGTAAAATGAATATCTTCGCTTAACAGAGGACAGTGCACCTGTCTCACCGCTTTGTACCATCCCCTTTTCTCTGTCACCATTCTTTCGTAGTATGTTTGTCCCTCCATACACGACAACTACACCAAGGTCACGTTCGCAACGCGGTCGCCGGGCTGCTTGAAGCGCATGATGCGCACCCCCTGCGTGGCGCGGCCGAGCTTGTTGATGGACTTTAAGGGCAAGCGGATGGTCTGGCCCTTGGCGGAAATGGCGAGCACGTCCGTCTTTTCATCTACGGTCGCGGGATCAAGCAAGCGCGCGCCCACAACCTCGCCGGTTTTGGAGGAGACGTTCGCGGTTTTAATGCCGGATCCGCCGCGGGACTGGACCTTGTACTCGCTCGCGGGGGACTGCTTGCCGTAGCCCTGGCTCATGACTACCAGCAGGGTTGTGTCTTTTTGCTTTTTGGGGTCAAAAATATCCATGCCAACCACGCGGTCAGCCTTTTTGAGGCGGATGCCCCGCACCCCGGCCGCTGCCCGGCCCATTGGCCTGACGCCTGTTTCCTCAAACCGGATGGCTTGCCCTGCCTGGGATACGAGCACAATGTTGTCACGCCCGCTGGAAGGCTTTACCCAGCGCAAGGAGTCGCCCTCTTTGAGCTTGATGGCAATCAAGCCGCTCCGGCGCACGTGGCTAAAGTCATTGATATCAACCTTTTTGATGGTGCCTTCGCGCGTGACCATCACCAAAAACTTGGAGTCCTTGATGTCATCAAGCGAGAGCACTACATTGATGCGTTCTTCTCCGGAAATCTGCAAAAAGTTCATGAGCGACGAGCCCTTGGCCGTGCGGCTCGCAACCGGAATGTCGTAGCCCTTGAGCTGGAACACCCTTCCGCGCGTGGTAAAGAAGAGGATGTCTGAGTGCGTCATGCCCGTAAAGAAGATGGACACCTCGTCCTCTTCCTTGGTGGTTAAACCGACCACGCCTTTGCCGCCGCGGCCTTGGGTCTTAAAGGTGTCGGGAGATAAGCGCTTGATGTACCCGTCGCGCGTAATCATGACCACCATGCCTTCGTTCGGAATCAGGTCCTCCTGGGAGAACTTATCAACCCCGCCGGCCACAATTTTGGTGCGGCGCTCTTCGCCGTAGGCGGCCTTGAGGTCCGCAAGCTCGCCTTTGATGATGGCAATCACTTTCTTGGGGCTTGCGAGGATTGCCTCAAGCTCCGCGATCCACTCTCGCTTTTCTTTGAGCTCGTCTTCCAGCTTCTTGCGCTCCAGGTTCGCAAGCTGGGACAGGCGCATGTCAAGAATTGCATTGGCCTGCAGTTCCGTGAATTTGAACGCCTTCATTAATCCGACCCGCGCTTCGTCGCGATCCTTGGATTTTTTGATCAAGGCGATCACCTTGTCAATAATGCCGATTGCCTTAACCAAACCTTCCAGAATGTGGGCGCGCGCCTTGGCGCGGGCAAGGTCAAATTCGGTCCTGCGGCGGATGACGGTTTTACGGTGTTTGATGAACTCTTCAAAAATGCTCTTTAGCGTCAGCACGCGCGGCTGGATGCCGTCCACCAGTGCGAGCATGTTCACGTGGAAGGTTGCCTGCAGGGCAGTGAGCTTAAAAAGGCGGTTTAAGATTTTTTGCGGGTACGTGTCTTTCTTCAGCTCAATCACCACGCGCACGCCGTCTTTGTCGGACTCGTCCCGCAGGTCGCGGATCCCTTCAATTTTTTTGTCCTTTACCAGCTCCGCGATTTTAGTGATGAGGTCCGCCTTGTTTACCTGGAACGGGATTTCCGTGATGATGATGTCGTGCGCCCCGCCCCGCGCTTCCACGATGTCCGTGACCCCGCGCATCACAATGCCGCCGCGGCCGGTTGCGTAGGCCTGTTTGATGTCGTCCTTGTTGTAGATGATGCCGCCCGTGGGGAAGTCCGGGCCCCTTACGATTTTGGCGAGCTCGCTTGCGTCAATGTCGGCATCGTCAAGAAGGGCCGCAATGCCGAGGCAGAGCTCGGAAAGGTTGTGCGGGGGAATGTTGGTTGCCATGCCCACGGCAATGCCCAGCGTGCCGTTTAGGAGCAGGTTCGGAAGCTTTGCCGGCAAAACGCGCGGTTCCTTTTGGGTGCCGTCGTAGTTGTCCGCAAAATCAACGGTTTCTTTTTCAATGTCAGCCAGGAGTTCTTCCGCGACTCTTGCGAGCTTGGCTTCGGTGTAGCGCATGGCTGCGGCGCCGTCCCCGTCCATGGACCCGAAGTTTCCCTGGCCGTGTATGAGCGGATGGCGCATGGAAAAGTCCTGTGCCATGCGCACCATGGCATCGTACACCGCAACGTCCCCGTGCGGGTGGTACTTGCCCAGCACTTCTCCGACGACGGTCGCGCTCTTGCGGAATTTGGCCGAAGGCTTTAGGCCCAAGGTCCACATGGCGTACAAAATCCTGCGGTGCACGGGCTTTAAGCCGTCCCGCACGTCCGGCAGGGCGCGCGAAACAATCACGGACATGGCGTAGTCCAAGTACGCCCGCTGCATCTCATCAACAATGGGCTGCTTTTCCACCCTGCCTCGGCTGTCCGGCTTTGGTTGTTCTTCCTTTTTCGGCATGTTGTTCTCTAGTCGCGCTTCACCGCGTCTCCGAATACTCGGCTGCGGAGGTCATCAATATTAACCGTATCATCGGCCTCCGTAGGCTTTGGGGAGAAGATGGAAAATGATTTTAGCACGTCCTGGCTAAAGCTTTTGAATGTCTTATTGGTCGCTTTGTCCGCGTCCGGGAAAAACCAGATGCTCCACGCCGAAACAATGAGCGCCATGGCAACAACAATGGTGATGAGCATTCGGATCGCGTGTTTTGAGCGTTTTTGTTTCATGCCGGTTATGGTTCTATATGCAGAATATCCATGGTGTCCGTAGGCAGATCTTTTTTGAGCAGCTTTACCCGTTCCTGCGCTGCCGGAGACGTGCCCATTTCTCTAAAGAATTTTGATGCGCTGTCGTATGCGGTTGCAAGCTCTTTCTGCGCAAAGTGCATGGGAATCACCACGCGCGGCTCAATGCTCTCCACTGCGCTTTTGGCTGCTTTTGCATCCAGAACATCTTTGCCGCCGACCGGGACCAAGAGTATGTCCGCGCCCTCAAACAGGTCAAGCGAGCTTTCGGTGAGCGGTTTCCCGAGTCCGCCCAGATGTGCGATGGTAACCCCTTCAACCGTTACTCTGCTCAAGAGAGAATCCACTGGTCCGGACGGAGGGTTGGAAAGGCAGTACACAAAAATGCCGCCAGCCTCAAACTCGCCGGCAGCGCTGATGGCGAAGAGCTTTTCGGCCCGCGGCTCCACATTGATTTCGTCCTTTGGGCTTCCGAGCACCACCACGTCAGCTTTCATGCGGCTTGCGCGAAGAGGGCTTTTTGCGGAAGGCGGAGCAAGGAGTATGATGGTATCTCCGGACTGGATTTTTACGCCCGATAAACCGAGCAGTTCAATGGTCATGGTCAAGCAAAAAAGTGCCCTATTGGCACGGTAATACTACACAAAAACTCTCCAAAAGTAAAGCGCGTTTTACGTTAGACGCGCCAATTATTTTTTTGGGTTAAAAGAGACCTGCGGGCTGTCCAGTGCATTGCCAAGCGCACTCAGGCTTACCACTGCGGACTGCGCGCTGTTTGCGCTGATGGATGCGTTTTCGTGGGAGAAGGCGCTGATGGGCGCCTTTTTTGCGCTTGATAATTCGGATATATCCAGCCGTTTTGCGGCGGTAGTTTGCTTTTTGATTTCGGATTTCTTCATGCCTGGCGCATCCGCGATGCTGTGCGCGCGTTTGAGAATGGTTTGCCGTTGGCCATACGCCCCCCGGTGGTACCCCTTAAACGAACCTCCAGCTTCGCCAAGTTTTTCCACTGCTTTATCAAGAAAGGATTTTTGCTGTTTGAGGTTGAGTTTTTTTGAGGGCGAGGCAGTTGCGCCGAGCTCACGAAAAACACGTTCTACCATTTCATTGGACGTGCCTTTTTCCCGGGCTTTTTTCGCGGCTTCCAGCAAATCTCCGTGCGATGTCTGGGAAAGCATAGGTTTTTAGTATACCACGGGCTCAAATACTTGCAAAAAACCTTGGTTTTATATATAATAAGCTTTGTTCTAAAAAGCCTCGTTTTACCATTAACTATTATCAGTAATCCCCTTGCTACGGCTTGAGAGCGCCCGGAATGCGAGGCGCAAGGGAAAACCGTTACCATATGTTAGACACGAACGTGCGCACCGAAACTACCGGTTCCGATGCATCGGCAAAGCAAAGCGATGCCAACGCCAAAAGCCACAATGCCATTATCAGCTATCCGCACGCCTCGCAAGAAACGAGTGCCGCACTCCGTGCTACGGAGCGTTTTGCCATTCCAAAAGTGGGGGAGCTCGTGTCCGGGGAAGTGCTTGATATTTCCAAGAACGGAATCGTAGTCACGCTCGGCGGCACGCTGACCGGGCTGGTGCGCGGCAGAGAGCTTGATGACGAGTCCGGCCAGTACTCAAAGCTTTCGGCCGGAGAAAAGGTTGAGGCCACGGTGCTTGAACTTGAGAACGAGCAGGGCATGCTTGAGCTTTCGTTTCGGCAGGCCGGGCACCGCAAAGCGTGGGACTCACTCGCCGAGCTTGCGAAGAGCGGGGAAATTGTTGACGCAAAAATCATTGATGCCAACAAGGGCGGGCTGATGGTGCGGGTCGGGAACGTGGAAGGATTTTTGCCGGTATCCCAGCTTACGGTTGAGCATTACCCGCGCGTTGAAGGCGGGGACAAAAACAGGATTCTGGACCGCCTCCGCGCGTATGTCAACCACTCGTTCCGCGTAAAGGTGATTACCGTGCGCGAGCGCGAGGAAAAACTCATTGTCTCCGAGAAAGCGGCCTGGGAGCGCGAACAGCACGCCCAACTCGCGAAGTACGAGGTTGGCTCCGAAGTTACCGGGCGCATCACCGGAGTGGTTGACTTTGGAGTGTTCGTGGAGTTCGGGGACGGCCTGGAGGGGTTGGTGCACATTTCCGAGCTCGCCTGGCAGCGCATTGACAGCCCCGCGGATTTGGTGAAGGTCGGGGATCAGATCCGCGCCAAGATCATTGCCGTTGAAGATGGCAAGGTTTCCTTATCCGTTAAAAAGCTGGTTCCCGATCCCTGGAAGCAGGCTGCCGAGAAGTACAAGGTGGGGGATTCGGTTACCGGAAAGGTGCTCAAGCTGAACCCCTATGGCGCGTTTGTGGAGCTTGATCCGGAAATCCACGGCTTAGCCCACGTTTCCGAGCTCGCGAAGAGCGGAGAGCAGGACATGCACAAGCTGCTTGCCGTGGGCGAGGTCCGGAAGTTCAAAGTCCTCTCGCTTGAGCCGGCCGCGCACCGCCTCGGATTGGGGCTCGTATAAGGTATGCGATCAGTACTCAAAAATTTCATCGTTTTTTTTGCGGCGTTTTTGATTATCGCCGGGTTTTTGAGCGCGTTTTCGTCCCCGTTCGCGCGCCAAGAAGAGGCAACGTTCGGCTCGGTGGTCGCAGGCATCAGGGCGGGCGAGGTTACGCGCATCCTGGTTGCGGGCGATACGCTGCACGTTGCGTACGCGGACGGGAGCGAGAAGAGGTCCCGCAAAGAGTCGGGCGAATCTTTGGCGAGCCTGCTTGCCATCTACGGCGTGGCTGACGATGCAATCGCCCAGGTGAGTATTGAGAGCAAGGAACCCGGAGGCGCGGCGCTCTGGTTCGCGACGCTCGCCCCGTTCTTGATCCCGCTGCTCTTGATTGGGGTTTTTATCTGGTTCATGATGCGCCAGGTGCAGGGCGCGAACAACCGCGCCATGATGTTCGGGCAGAGCACGGCGCGCGAACAGCGCGAGGATAAGCAGAAGCCGCTCAAGAAAACCACGTTTGCGGATGTTGCCGGATCAACCGAAGCAAAGCAGGAGCTGGAAGAGGTGGTTGAGTTTTTGCGCCAGCCGCAGAAGTTCGCAAAGCTCGGCGCGCGCATTCCGCGGGGCGTGCTTTTGGTGGGGCCCCCGGGCACCGGAAAGACGCTCTTGGCCAAAGCCGTTTCCGGTGAAGCCGGAGTGCCGTTTTTCCACATGTCCGGCTCCGAGTTCGTGGAAATGTTCGTGGGCGTTGGCGCTTCCCGGGTGCGGGACTTGTTCCGCAAGGCGAAAAAGAGCGCTCCGGCAATTGTGTTCATTGATGAGATGGATGCCGTGGGGCGCCAGCGCGGATCGGGCTTGGGAGGGTCGCACGATGAGCGCGAGCAGACCCTGAACCAAATTTTGGTTGAAATGGACGGCTTTGAGACGGGCACGAACGTGATTGTGATCGCGGCAACCAACCGGCCGGACGTTTTGGATCCCGCGCTCTTGCGGCCGGGCAGGTTTGACCGCAGGGTTGCCATTGATCTGCCGGACATCAAGGAACGGGAGGCGATTCTTGCGCTGCATGCCGCAGGCAAGCCGCTCGCAAAAGAAACTAATCTCAAGGCGGTTGCGGAGCGCACGCCCGGATTTTCCGGAGCTGATTTGTACAATCTGCTCAATGAGGCCGCCATTCTCACGGCGCGCAAGGATAAAACCCAGCTCTCCCAAGAGGACATCTTAATCAGCATAGAAAAGGTGCTGCTCGGGCCCGAGCGCCGGTCGCACGTGCTTTCGGAAAAAGAAAAGAAGATCACCGCGTACCACGAGGCAGGGCACGCCGTGGTTGCGCACGTGCTTCCGGAGGCTGACCCCGTGCACAAGATTTCCATTGTCTCGCGCGGCAGGGCCGGCGGCTACACGCTTAAGCTGCCGACCGAGGACCGGCGGTTCCATAGCCGTTCGGAATTTGTCGCGGACCTTGTGGTGCTGCTTGCCGGGCACGCCGTTGAAGAGAAGGTGTTCAAGGACATCACCACCGGCGCTTCCAACGACCTCAAGCGCGCCACCCAGCTCGCGCGCGCCATGGTTACGGAGTACGGCATGAGCGAACGCCTGGGAACGCGCACGTTCGGCGACAAAGAAGAGCTCATCTTTTTGGGCAAGGAATTCGGGGAACAGCGCGACTACGGGGAAACGTTCGCCCAGCTCATAGATGAGGAAATCTCCCTACTGCTCCGTGAAGCGCGCGAGCGCGCCCAAAAGCTCATTGCTGCAAACATGCAGTACATTGAACGCGTGGTTGCCTCACTCCTTGAAAACGAAACCCTTGAGCGCGAAGCGTTTGAGCGGCTCATGGCGTAAGCCGTGGCACGCCGTTTGAGAATGTGGTATACTATATACCACATACGGGCCCTGCCTGCAGTAGGCGGCCAGGGAAAACAAAACGTCTATGGAATCAGCTTCCTTGTATCGCAGCACGCTCAAGCGGGCGTGGCATACCACCCGAACCCATCCGCACGTCTGGATACTGGGGCTTTTGGCCGCGCTCTTGGGCAACGGAGGTGAGTTTGAATTTGTGGTCACGCAGTTTAACCGGTTTTCAACCGGCGCGGTTTACTTCGGGGAAACGCTCTTGACCATGTTTGGCACAGGTGGGAGCACGGCGGTGAACGTGATTGCCGGCTTGCTCTCCCGCGTTGCGGGAAACTACATTCTCGCGGGTGCCTTGGCGTTCGGCGCGCTCTTTGTTGCCTGGCTTGTGGTTTCGGCCCAAGGAGCGCTGATCCGGGCCGTTGCAACGCCGGGGAGCGGAACGCTCGGATCGCACTTTGCCGCGGGCGTTCGGTCGTTCTGGCAGCTTTTGGGAATCCTCGTATGCACGCGGCTCGGGGCGTTTTTCGTGCTCGGCGTGGTTGGCATGCCGCTCTTCGCTTTGCTTTTGTACTTTACGGACGCGCTGAAGGCCCTCGCGCTGGTGAGCTTTGTTCTGGGGGTGCCGCTTTTGATGGTTGCTTCGCTCATTGCCAAGTACGCGGCCGCGTACCGCATGCTTGAGAAATCCGGAGCGCGGAGCGCGGTCGTGCGGGCGCTTGCGTTGTTTTTTGACCATTGGCTCGTTTCCGTTGAACTGGTGCTCACGCTGTTTGTGATCAATGTCGCAGTTGGCGGGGCCATGATTATCATGGTGCTCATATTTTCAGGGCCGTTTTTGATGCTCTCGGGCGCGCTTGAGCCGGAGGGCGCGAGCGCTGCTGTATTTTTGGCGCTCGCGCGCACGCTCTCGTTCCTGCTCTTGGTTGTGCTCGGCAGCATTCTGGCAACGTTTCAGTACGCTTCTTGGACCGAGCTGTTTTTGCGCATCCGGGAGCGCAGGCATACCAGCAAGATTGTGCGCGTTATCATGCGGTGGCGCGAAAAGTACCGTTAGTTTGCCGTTGCGGCTTGGGGATAGCCTGTGGAACGCATGTGCGTTCCGCTTTTGGTATGGATGGGATATGATTATGGTATATTAGAAGATGTAATCGTATATGAAGCTCTCGTGCACCCAAGAAAATCTTGCGCATGCCTTGTCCATTGTCGCGCCAATCGCGACCCGCGGCGGCACGCTGCCCATCCTTTCCAACGTGCTCATGGAGGCGCGTGAGGGCACGTTAAAGCTTTCCGCCACCAACCTTGAAATTGGCGTAACCGCGCATGTGCGTGGCAAAATTGAGCAGGAAGGAACGTTTACGGTTGCGGGCCGGCTGTTCAGCGATTATGTGGGGCTTTTGGGCAGCGATGCCGTGACCTTGGCGCTCGCCGGAGAGAACCTTGAGATCCGATCCGGAAACGCGCGCACCAAAATCCACGGCCAGTCCGCGGAAGAGTTCCCCGTGATCCCGGCGATTTCCGGCAGTTCCACGTTTGCGGTTTCTTCCCGCGATTTCAGCGAAGCGCTTTCGCAGGTCCTGTTTTCGGTGTCCTCAAGCGACGCGCGCCCCGAACTTGCGGGCGTGCTGGTTGCTTTTGAAGGGAAAACTGCCACTGTGGTTGGAACGGATTCGTACCGCTTGGCCGAACGGAAACTTGAACTGTCAGCCGCAGCCGCGGCGAGCCAGAGCATTATTGTGCCGCTGCGCGCCGCGAGCGAACTCGCCAGAATCCTCGCGCACTCCGAGGGCGAGCTTTCGGTGAGCGTGAGCGAGAACCAGGTGCTGTTTTCGGTTTCAGACGTGGAGCTCTTGAGCCGCCTCGTCTCGGGAACGTTCCCCAACTACCAGGAGATCATTCCAAAAACCAATTCCACCAAAGTGGTGATTGACAAAGACCCGCTCGTCCGGGCCATCAAATCAGCCGCTCTTTTCTGCAGGCAGGGCTTAAACCATGTGAGCTTCCAGTTTTCTTCGGACCGGATCATGGTTTCGGCCTCGGCTTCGGCGCTCGGCGAGAACACTATTGAGCTTCCGGCCAAAATTGAGGGGGCGGATTGCGATATCGTGTTTGACTACCGCTACGTTTTGGACGGGCTTTCAGCCATCCGCGCTTCCGAGGTGCTGATCCAGCTTTCTGGCAGCGCAAGCCCGGGCGTGTTCAGCCCCAACGGGGGCACAGAGTATCTCTATCTCGTGATGCCCATCAAGCAGTAGCATGTGGGAGCCCATTGGAAGCCTCATCCCGAAATCCGTGCACAAGGCCGGCATCAGCCGTTCAGTGTCCGACGCAATGGTGTGCGAGGAATTTGATGTGATTGCGCGGCATATTTTGGGCACGGCTTCCTCCAAGTGCCGCGCCATATACGTAAAAGACCGCACCCTGTGGGTTGCGGTTCTTTCCAATTCCGTCTCAAACGAGCTCAAGATGTGCGAGCAGGATATTATCGCCGCGCTCAAGGAGCGCTTTGGGAGCTGCCGTGTCAGCGAATTGCGGTTTATGGTGTAGCTACGGTGATGTTTCCGGCACGTCAATCGTCACATCAACCCCGGAAACGCGGTGCGGGGTGTTTTGGCTGTCCCAGAGCACGGCATAGATTTCGTAGTCCCCGCCGAGCTGGGGTATGGCGTCCCAGGTAGTTTTAACGGTTGTGCTGTTCGGGGAAAGCGTCCGGATGAGCGCGTACTGGCTCGGTTTTGCTTTGGGCGCGGCAAAGAGCTCAAGTTTGGCGATGTCCGCGCTCGGAAGGGTGAGCTCAATTGCAACCGGGAAATCAAATTCGCTGAATACGGCGTTGCTCTTTGGCGCGGCAAAGGCAACGGGCAGGCTTGTCTTTTCCAGGAGCAGGTTAAAATTTACGGTTGCGGTTTGGCTGTTGTCAATGTCATCGTACGCGATTGCCTTGAGCGCATGAAAGCCGTTGGCAACCGAAGGGTTCGGGATGTAGCGGCCCGCGTACGGCTCGTTGCGCGATTCAGCTGCCAGCTCATCATCAACGTAAAACTCCACGCGCGAGATGCCGCGCGGCGCCGAGGCAACAACCCGGAAGAAGATAATGTCATTGCTTACGGTCTGGCCCTCGCTTGGCTCAATGATTGAAATTGAGGGTTTGTTTTCAAACACGTGCAGATTGTCATATTCTGTTGGAATTTCACCCTCATCAGCTTTCCAATCATTCTCCGCCATCCAGCGCTCTACCGCGACTTCCCACTTGGGGTAGGCCGGGTCCCGTTCGTTCTCGTTCGCCGGTGCGGGGCCGGCCGGATCCGCGGGATTGACGTAGTACAGGATGCTGTGCCCGGTGCGGAATATTTTTTCTTCAATGAACGATTCAGGGGTCAGTTCGGTTGCCAAGAGTCCCGATGCGCGGTCAATCCGGACTGGGGTGCCGCCTTCCAGGTCCCCGGCCAGCACGGGTTTGTCCGGGTACTCAATTTCCGGCTTTGGAAAGTACTCAACCGGTTTGTCCGCGAGTGCATCGCGCATGAATCGGTTCCAGATGGGAGCTGCCACCACAGAGCCGTCCGCGCCGCGCTTCATTTCCGAAAAATCGCTGTTGCCGACCCACACCCCGGCAGCGAGCTGGGGTGTGTAGCCCATGGCCCACGCGTCCCGGTAGTCGTTGGTGGTTCCGGTTTTTGCGGCCACCGGACGGCCTCCGAGGGTGAGATAGTTGTTCGCGCCAAAGACGTAGGCGCGCGCGTTGTTGTCCGAGAGCACGTCCGACAAAAGCCGGACCACCTGCTCTTCCATTACCCGTGTGCCGCCTTCCTCTTGGTATTCCTCAAGCACCTTTCCGCGGGCATCTTCCACTTTGAGGATAGAAACGGTTGGCCGCGTGATTCCGTCATTGGCAAGCATGGCAAAAGCGGCCGTGTGCTCAATCAGTTTGACCTCGGCGCCCCCGAGCACCAAGGAGAGGCCATACTGGTCCGGATCTCCCAGCGTGGTGTACCCGATTTCCTCCGCCTTTTTGATGACGCTTGCCGGGCCCACCAGGTAGAGCATTTTTACGGCAGGAACGTTGATGGAGCCCTGCAATGCCGCGCGCACGGACAGGGGGCCGTGCTCTTGTAAGTCATAATTGTGCGGCACGTACTCTCTGTTGTCCGCGCCTTTGCCGAATTCAGTGACCACGTCCCAGAGCGTGGTTTTGTCGGTGTAGCCTTTCTCAAATCCGACCGCATACACGAACGGCTTAAAGGATGAGCCGGGCTGGCGCGCTCCTTGGATGGCCACGTTGAAATTGCCGTCAATTTCCTCATTGGCGTAGTCGCGGGAGCCCACCATGGCAAGGATGTTCCCGTTTTTTGGGTCAAGGGCAATGAGCGAGGCGTTGGTGGCGTTGTACTGCTCCGCGTTCCGGTCCGCAAACTCCGCAACCGCGGCTTCGGCCGCTTGCTGCATGTCCCAATCCAGAGTAGTGGTAACCCGCAATCCGCCCTGCTCAACTTCGCGCTCCCCGTACTTTTCCGCGAGTTGCTCGCGCACCCAGATCACGAAGTGCGGGGCATTGAAGAGGTTTGTTTTTTCCGTAAACACGAGCGCTTCATTGCGCGCCGCATCTGCCTGTTCCTTGGTGATAGAGCCGGCTTCCTCAAGCAGGCCAATGATGTAGTTTTTTCTGCCCTCAAGCTCATCCACGTGCGAGCCGTACGGGGAGTAGTAGGTCGGAGCCTTGGGCAGCGCCGCGAGGGTCGCGCCCTGGGCGATGGTCAGATCTTTCGCGCTCACGCTAAAGTAGAACTGGGAGGCGGATTCAATGCCATAGGCGTTTGAGCCGTAGGGAATTTCGTTAAAGTAGAGCTGCAAGATCTGGTCCTTATCAAACTTGCGCTCAATCTGGTACGCGAGCACCAGTTCCTTTGTTTTGCGCGCGAGCGCTTTTTCGTTCGTCAAGAGCGCGTTTTTAACCAATTGCTGGGTGAGCGTGGAGCCGCCCTCTGCCTTGGAGAGGGTGAGCACGTCTTTTACCACGGCGCGGATGATGCCTTTGATATCAAAACCCTTGTGGTTGTAGAAATTTTGGTCTTCAACCAGGATGGTCGCCTGCTTTACGTATTCCGGAATCTGTTCCAAGGGGATGATGGTCCGGCGCTGGGTATCAAACGCCTCATACAGGAGGTGCTCTCCGGTCCGGTCGTAGATTTTGGTTGATTGGGCGACCGAGCGGTCAATGATTTTGTCGGGCGTGGGCAGGTTCCGCGAGTACCACGCGAACAGCGCCAAACCAAAGAGGATCCCCAAAGCCGCGGCGATCAGGGCATAGGGGATGAGGAATGCGATGATTGCTTTTACGTTGCCGCGCTTAAAGCTGGGCAGTTTCCTGCGCGGCGCGCCTCCGGCTTTGTTCTGTTGGATGCGGCGCTGGGAATACCGGGGGCGGCTGTTCTGGTCGCCCCAGGAGCGGCTGTGTTTGAAATGCGGAATGGGCATGCGTTATTCTTGTTCCAAAGTTTCCTGTTTTTCTGTTCGTGCGCTCCGGATGATGCGCCTCACGGCGCTGATTTTTTTGAGCGCCCGATAGGGCGTCAGGCTTTTCGCCCCTTTTTCGTCTTCATCTTTGGTTTCCAGTATTTTTTGCATAATTTCAACTACCTCATCTTGGTCAAAGCCCTCTGCGGCCCGGTGCGCGGGTGCCGGCAGGCGGCGGACAATATCAATGAGGCGCTCCAGGTCTTGCTTAAACTTAGGCGGAACATCCTTGAAGTCTCGGAAATTATGCAGGATGCGGATAACGTGTTCCGTCATCTGGCTTTCTATTTGCCCCAGGATCTCAAGCTGGACCGGGTCTTGGGCCATTTTTTGGTTGGTGCCTTTCTTTTTTTCCAGAATATCATATTGGATTTCAGTAATGCGCTTGAGCGCTTCCGGGGACACGTAGATGACGGCCCGTGGAATATTGTTCAGTGATTTTTGCGGGTGTTCCTCATCCGCTTGTGATTCAAAATATTTGATTGAGGTAAGCTTTCCCGCATCAACTTCTTGGTCAATGCGTTCCCGTTTTTTGGCGCGCACGTCCGCGTCTTGGGCTGTGGTGACGTCAATGGCAAGGTAGTGCGCGCCTTCGGGGCGCCCAAACTCAATTACCAGGTCAGCATGATTGATTCGGTCGTCAAATTCGGTTGTCTGGAATGTATAGGCATCGCCGCCCATCCATTCCGATCGCTCAATCTGCTCTGCAAGTACGGCCTCCAGTATCACGGCGCGTTCTGTTTTCTCCATTTCTGATGTTCGCCGTTTGAGGTCCGCGACTTTTTGCTTGTCGCGCTGCCGATCAAGATCATCAGGATTGAGCTGTTTGAAATCATCAATTTTCGGCTCTTCTTTTCGGTATGGCTGCGCGAATTGGAGGTTTACCTCCCACTCTTTTTCAGAGAGATCATCCTCCCGCATTGAATGCTCGCGCGCGAACATTTGTTCAGGATTAAGCGTCATGGCATTTTTGCGGTTATTTTGCTAAAATGAATCCATTAATGGTACCTATACCATACTTATTTTATGGCAAAAAAGCAAGCAAAAACTTACGAACTTCTCACCCGAGGCGTGGAACAAGTTGTTCCGGAAGAAGTTGCTGAAGGAAAGTTGCGATCCGGCAAAAAATTGCGCGTGTACTTGGGAATTGATCCAACCGGATCCAAGCTTCATATTGGGCACAGCGTCCCACTCCGAAAATTACAAGCATTCGCCGATGCGGGGCATGAAGCCATTTTCCTGATCGGCAGTTTCACGGCGATGATCGGCGATCCCACAGGCAGAGACGCCGCGCGCCAACCGCTCACACGAGAGCAGGTGGAAGCGAATTTCCAGACGTACAAGAAGCAGGCGGGCCGCATATTGGATTTTTCCAAGGTCACTATCCGCTACAACCATGAATGGCTGGAGAAACTCTCGTCCGCGGAAACGTTCAAAATAATGAGCCATTTTACCATACAGCAGATGCTCCAGCGCGACATGTTCAAGGAGCGCATGAAGCACGATGAAGACCTTAGCCCAATGGAATTCATGTACCCATTGATGCAGGCGTACGATTCCGTCGTTTTGGATGTGGATGCCGAAATAGGCGGCAACGATCAATTGTTCAACATGCTCTGCGGCCGGAAACTCCAAGAGCGGTACGGCAAGCGCGAGAAATTCGTCATCGCCACGAAACTCCTGGAGGGCCTGGACGGCCGCAAGATGAGCAAGACCTACGGCAATGCCGTAAACATTACGGACGAGCCGAACGACATGTTCGGAAAAATCATGTCTCTGCGGGATGATCTCATCATCCGGTACTTTGAACTGTGCACGGACGTTCCTTTGGCAGAGATTGAGGGCATCAAGAAAAGCCTGAAAGCAGGCGGCAATCCCCGTGACGCAAAAGCCCGGTTGGCGCGGGAAATCGTTGAGATGTACCATGGCGCGAAAGCGGCACAGGCTGCGGAGAAAGAATTCAATGCAGTGTTTCGGTCCGGCGCTTTGCCCGCGGACATCCCAAAAAAGAAGGTTTCCGGCAAACAAAAACAAGCGGACGAGCTGCTTGTTGCACTGGGGCTTGCGCAATCCCGGTCAGAAGCAAAGCGCCTCATTGAACAGGGCGGCGTGCGCATGAATGGCGCGGTTTTAAGCGATTGGAAAGAGCGCGTGGACATCAAAAAAGGCGCCGTTGTCCAGGTGGGCAAGAGGAGGTTTGTGGAAATCAGCTAGAGCTCGCCCGTGTTTTTTTGAGCATCCGCGCGCACAATTCAAGCGTGCGCTCCCCAAACAAGCGAGATGAAAATTTTTTCTGCACCTGTTTCCGGGCTGTTGCTGTGAGCGCGTTGAGGCTTGTTTTTGGCATGCGCATCACTTGAGTAATCTGATGCGCAAGCAGGCGCGCGCTCGGCCTTTCTATTAAAAATCCGGTTTTATTGTGGGTGATAATTTCGGGCGCGGCCCCGCTTTTGACCGCAATCACCGGTTTTTGCATGGCCATGGCCTCGGCATAGACCAGCCCGAACGCTTCTCTGGTGGACGGGGCAACCACGATGTCGCCGAGCGCATAGAGCGTGGGCATTTCCGCGCGGCTGAATTCGGGCAGCAACGCAACACGCGCGCTGATGCCGATTTTTTTAGTGAACGCGTTGAGCTCGTTGAGCGATTCCCTTTTTTGCTTTGGGTTATGCCCCTCATTTGAGGGGGCCAGCAGATGGAGGTTGTTGAATGCCGGGTGCGCCAGCGAGAGCGCCCGCGCGGCCAGGCCAAACCCTTTCTTTATGTTTAATTCGCCCGCAGAGGTGAACGGCCGGGAGGGGAAGACCGCGTACACTTGTTTCGGGTCCAGGTTGTAGCGCTTGAGCAGCGCGGCGCGGGTTTTTGGGAGAGGCTTGAATTGCTTGAGATCAATGCCGTTGTAAATGACATTAATGCGGCGGCCAGAAATTCCCTGTTTTACAAATTGCGATTTCGCGTATGTGCTTACGCAGACTATGGCATCCCACGGGAGCCTGGCGAGTCCCCTCTGCAGGGCTACGCTCCGGTGTTGGGCGTTTTGTGCGTTGTGTGCATGCTCAATGAGCGGAATGCCGGGGAAGCGCCGCGTGATGGTCCGGACGATTGCCCTGGTTCGTGCCGGGCCATAGGGAAAGGTCAGGTTGTGGCAGTAGATGATGTCCGGGCGGATATTCGCAACGATTTCGTGAAGCCATTGCGCGAGCGAGCGCGCGCTTGGCGCGTCCGGCCTGCTGCGGTTGAGCAGCGGAGTTCGTATGAGTTCGCCAAAGCCAGTTCTGCGGAATGTGGTTTTTTTGTCCATGGAGCAGGTAAGGACAGTGTTGTGCACCCCGCGCTCCTTAAAGTATGCAAGCTGGCTCGCCATCATTGCCTCAACTCCGCCGGTTGAGGGAGGAAACCCAAAACTAATGAATATGATGCGCATAGCTATTGCTTTTTTTCTTTTTAAGGCTCTCCCCGCTGCCATTTTTACTTGTCCCTGCCGCATAGAGGGCAACGAAACGTTCGGAAATAATGTTCCAGGTGAAGCGCTCTTCAACCACGCGTTTCGCGTTTTCGCCGAGGCGCTTGGATTTTTCTTCGTCTGCAAACAGCGCATTGACCTTTTCCGCGATGTCAGTCGCGTTGCGCGGCTTAACAAAGAGCCCGGTTTCGTTTTCTTTCACAGCGAGCGGAATGCCGCCCTTGCGCGTGGCTACCACGGGTTTTGCGTAGTACATGGCTTCCAGGATCACGATCCCCAGGGCCTCGTCAATCACCGAAGGCGCAATAATGACGTCTGCCCGCGCGTAGAGTTTTTTGAGCTTTTCGGATTTTTCGCGCCCGATGTAGCCGAGGATGTGGAGGTTTTTGAGGCCGAGTTCGCGCTTGATGGTTTTAAGTTTTTTCATTTCCGGCCCGTCTCCGACAATGAGTACGTCCCCGTTGATTTTGGCCGCAGCTTTAATAATGTATTCAACCCCCTTTTCTTCGGTGAGGCGGCCCACAAAGAGCGCAACCTTTTTTCCGGAGAGGCCATACCGCCAGTCAACGGATCTGGTGTGCTGCTTTTTTTTGTGCTCTTCGGTGTTGATGCCTCCGGGAATGATGTTGGTTTTCCGCTTGAGCTCATAGCGCGATTGGCCCTCAAACATGTCCAAAAACCACCTCCGCGTGTGCCCGGAGACCGCGGTGATGCGCTTGGCATCCTTGATTGAGTGCACGGTCATATTATAGAACCTGCGGTCTTCCTTTATGTGCTTGAGGTCGCTGCCGTGCGTGGTGGCGATGTAGCCAACCCCGGTGAGGTCGTGCACATAGCGCGCGAGCATGGAGAGGAGCCCCAAGTGATGGAAATGGATGATGTCCGGCTTAAAATGTTCAACCGCGCGGATGGCTGTGGCCAGGTACGCGCGGTACAGCTTGGTGATTTCCGCGGCCGTAAGGTCTTTGTAGCGTTTTGAGTCCTTCAGCTCGGGGTGCCCGATGAACACGGGCAGCGGGAACGGCGGCGTAACGCGGAACTGCCGGACTTTGGGAATCTGCCTCCGCTCCGGGGCCACGAGCGCAACCTTGTGCTTTTTAACAACCTCTGCCATGAGGTTTCGCAGGAACGTGCCGGACCCGTTTCCCCAGAGTGGGAAGTCATAGAGATACAGTATGTTCATAATTGTTTCTCCTTGGCCGCGCCCCGCGCTGTTCCGGCGGTGAATGATTTGGTTTGCCCCGCACAAATGGCGATGGCGAGCGCGTCTGCCGCGTCATCGGGCCGAGGAATGGTTTTGAGCGCGAGAATGATTTTTACCATGCGCTGTATCTGCAATTTACTCGCCGCGCCATAGCCGGTTAATGCCTGCTTGACCTGCAGGGGAGTGTACTCCTGGACTTCGCATCCCGCGCTCTTTGCCGCGAGCAGGATAACGCCTCTCGCGTGCGCCACGGCAATCGCGGTTTTGGCGTTCTTGGCAAAAAAAAGCTGTTCCACAGCAATGCGGTTAGGCTTGTGTTTTTTGATGAGCCCCTTTATCCCATCAAAGAGTTCTTGCAGCCGGTCCGGCAGGGTGTCGGCCTTTTTGGTGGCGATAGTTCCAAAGGCTTCGGCGCGAAACGAGTCGTTCGTTTTTTTGATTACTCCAAATCCGGTGTCAGCTATTCCTGGGTCAATACCGAGGATAATCATACCGCATTGTCGTAGAAGTCGTTTATGTCTTCCAGCTCCCCGAGCGCGCCCGCGAACGCCTCAAATTTTTTCCTTGCTTCCGCATCAAGTGGAATGGTGCTCTTGGGAACGTACTCGCCGTTTTTGAATTCAAAGTTCCACATCACGGATCCGGATTTTCCCAATGTTCCGCCGTGTTTTGAGAACGCGTGCCGCAAATCCGAAACCGCGCGGTTGGTGTTGTCCGTAACCACTTTAACGATGAGTGCCACCCCGGCCGGGCCGTAGCCCTCGTACAGGGTTTCGGTGAGCGGTGACTCATTGCCTTTGCCGGTTCCGCGGTCAATGGCGCGCTGGATGTTGTCCTTGGGCATGTTCACGGCGCGGGCCTGGTCTATGGCCAGGCGCAATTTGGCGTTGGTTTCGGGGTCCCCTCCGCGCTCGCGCGCCGCAATGGTGATGTTGCGGGAGACGCGCGTAAAAGCAGCGCCCTTTTTGGCGTCAGCCGCCGCTTTTTGGTGCTTGATTGAGTGCCATTTTGAGTGGCCGGACATAACACTATCCTATCAAAAAAACGCGGAAGAATCAACCAAACACAAATAGCAGTTTCTCTCTTATCTTTTGGAATTCATCCCGAGGTATGCTCGCTATTTTTTTCTCTAACCGCTGCTTGTCAAGCGCGCGTATTTGATGGACGAGCACGACCGAATCATAGTCAAGCCCTGATGCATCCTTAGCCAGGAGGTAGGTGGTAAGCTTTCCTTGGGCGCCAAGGTTTGTGGTGATTGGCGCTATGATGACCGTGCTTAGGTGCTTGTTGAGGATATTGGCTTGCATGATCAACACAGGCCTAAAGCCCGCTTGCTCGTGCCCCCTGGTCGGATTGAGGTTTGCGAGCGCTATGTCGCCTTGATGGAAATCCATAGGTTACTTGATGGATGGCTGTATGGCAACCCATTCGTCTTCAGACGGCAGGTCGTCAAAATGCATCCGCGCCAAATCTTGCGCGTCTTCAGCAAGTCTTTTTTCTAGCACGCTATCCAATCGGGTAAGCTTCTCTCTAACGGGCGCTGACTGCAGAGCGTTATCAAACATGCGCTCCTCAAGTTTATCTATGATCGTTTGTTCGTTCTGCACAAAATCCTGGAAGAACAGGTTTGTGAGTCCCGAAAGCGTAAGGCCTCGCTCGCGCGCTTTTTGGGTTACCCGCTTTTTGATTTTGGCGTTTGTCCTGATGTTGATGGTGGTGTCTTTGATCATGGGATTAATGTGGTTGATGATGCTGTTAGTATACACAATGTGTATACAAAAGTCAAAACGCTCAAAAACAGCCCACTGATAAGGCGGGCTGTTGGTGATTCGTTGCTACTCAATTACAGGGCGCGTCACTAAGGGTTCCCCCGTTCCTTCGGCACCTGTTTTCAGTCATAATGAGGCAGTTATTGGCCCCGCATCCTTTCGTGCACCTGCAGTAGGTCTGCTTTTCGCATTGCGCGTTATAGGTTCCCCCAAGGGTTTGGCACTCTGATTCTGACCGAGGTACGCAGAACAAAAGCCCGCCACCAACATCAAATTCACAAAGTCCGCTTGTGCCGCCCCCATCCCCTCCACTGCCCACGGTGTCGGAGAGCTGGTTTACGGTAAAGTTGACGATCACGAACGCGAGCATAATAATGACAATGCCGATGACCGCGTTGCGGATGTTGCCCTTTGCTTCCGTAACCTGTTCCTCATTGCCGGAGGCAGTCATCCACCGGAAACCCGCATAGATGATCATAATCACCCCGATGAGCGCCACGAACCCGAGCGCTATGTTCACGATTGCCGCGATTTTCTCGGGAAGGCTTGCGTCCCCTTGGGTGCCGAGCCCGGTTTCGGTTCCAATAATGCCGAGGTTGTTTTTGAGCTGGTTGATGCCGGACACCGCGTGCGCCGGAGCAGCGGCCAGGAAGATGCTTGCCAGGGCAAAGGTTGCGAGTAGGGTTTTCATAGGAGGTTAGGAGCCGAGCACGTCAATGAGTGATTTGGTGACAAAGTTGGTGATGACGAACGCGAAGAATACCACCACGAGCCCGATGACCGCGTTCCGGATGTTTCCGCGCGCCTCGGTAACCTGTTCCTCGTTGCCGCCTGCGGTAATCCACCGGAACCCGGCGTACAGGATAAAGACGACCGCGACCACCCCGACGAACCCGAGCAGGATGTTGATGATTGCCGCGATTTTTGAGTACAGCCCGGCATCGCTTGAAACATTAACGCTCCCGAGCCCGGTTATCCTGCCTATTGAGTCAAGCTTAAAACGGGCATTCCCAACCGCGCTCGCATGCGCCGCAGACGCAACTGCAAACGTGAGTAAAAACGATACAATAGTTTTAATTATGGTGTTCATGGTCGTTGCCGCCACGAGTAGCTTGGGTTAGGGCTACAGCGGTGGCGGGATGTCGCCGAAATCTAAATTACCACCCGAATCCAGGTTAGGATCTATGTCTAGGGGGTTAATTGCTTCACATTCGGACCTGGAAACAATATCTCCGCCAAGACTGCCTGGTCCGACGCAGTCGTCTTGGCTCATGACTTCACAGAGTTCGCCGTTATTATAATATCTGCAGTAAACATCATCTCCGCTCAGGCCCTCCAGATTGATAGGCGTTGACGGTCGCGTTGGGCCGGTAATGTCCGCTATCTGATTCAAGGTAAAGTTCGTAACCACGAACGCGGCAAACACGACCACAATGCCGATGACCGCACTCCTGATGGTAGCCTTGGATTCGGTCACCACCTCCTCGTTTCCGCCGGAGGACATCCACCTGAATCCGGCGTAGAACATCTGCACGAAGAAGATGATGCCGACAAAACCGAGGATGACGTTGATGATGTTGCCGATGACCGAAAGCACCGCGTCTTCGCTTGAGTAGGCGTCCGGTTTAACGCTGCCGGTTAATCCGCCCGTGACCGCGGTTGCGTCCAAAAATTTAAGCGCGTCCTGCCCGGCCTGGCTGCGTTGCGCAAATGCCGAGTGTGGGATTGCCAAGAGTCCTGCCAACCCAAAGCACAGGAGCAGGCTTGCGAGGATGAGGCGTGTGGTCATACGACGGCTGATGCGGTTACCACCTAGTCTGCCTGACCTATGATTCACTGCAGCACGCCGCCAATCTGCGAGGTAACGAAGTTGGTGATGACCCATGCCAGCATGATGATGACGAGCCCGATGACTGCCTGCAAGAGCATTTTTCTGGCTTCGCCGACCTGTTCTTCATTCCCGGATGCAGTCATCCACTTGAACCCCGCGTACAAGATGATAATCACCGCCAGGATTCCCAAGAACCCGAGCAGGATATTCACCACATTCGCGATTGAACCTTTGAGGTCCTGGTTTTGACCCACATTAATCTGGCTGGCATCCGTCACGCCAAATGGATCGGCTTGTCTTGAAGCATTTGCGTCAACACAGATTGAGTTGCTACAGACGAGTCCCGAATCGCACGTGTTTGAGGCATTACACGCTGCGCCTTCAGCTACGGCACCAACCGCGGCCGGGACAACAAGCGCGATTGCCATCATTCC
>JACOVK010000054.1 GCA_016177305.1 Parcubacteria group bacterium
ACACTTCCCCGCGGATTTCAACATGGCCCTTTTGCGCCTGTTTGACTGCATCAGTGGCGCGCTGCAATGACCCGCCGGGAAACGCTTTGACGCCGTGCGCCTCAAGGCTAAGCGGAATCGCGTCAATGGTCTTGAGATTCTCGGTCACATCTTCCCCGGTCTGCCCGTCTCCGCGCGTTGAGCCGCGTACGAACACGCCATCCTCATACTCAAGGCTCACGGCCAAACCGTCTGCTTTGACTTCCACGAAAAACTCGCGCTTGACGGCATGCCCCATGTGGCGGTCAAGCCGGCCAATCCACTCCTGCACCTCCTCTTGGCTGAACACGTCATTCAACGAAAGCATGCGACTATCGTGCCGCACTTTTTTGAATTCCGGCAAAGGCTCGCCGCCCACGCGCTGTGTCGGAGAGTCCTTGGTGACTAACTCCGGAAATTGACGTTCCAATTCCGCGAGCTCGCGCTTGAGCGAGTCGTGCGCGCTGTCCGAAATTTCGGAACGATCAAGCACGTGGTATGTATACCGGTACCGGTTGATTTCATCCTTAAGTTTTTTGATGCGCTGGTGCGCTTCTGATCTCGTCATAACGATAATTCTCATGCTTCGCGTCATTTTATCAAATCCTCCTCGGAAAACAACACGTACCCGAACTGCCCGCTCATAGGAGGCCGATGCGGCATTTGCGCCCTAACCACTTGATTCGCACGGCTGTACGCGCCAGTGGAGTACATGGTGATGTACCCCGGAATATTCACCTGCGAACCGCCCAAATTGAGCCCGCTGTAGGCGGTGGCCGTCATGCTGGTTACGCCGGCATAGAGCGCCTTGATCCGGACGCGGTACAGCGCGGTGGTGGCATCCTGCAGATTCACGGTGGCGGGATTGGAGGCCGCGCTGAACGTCTGGGTTGTTGGCGTGCCCAACGTCCCGGACGTGGTCCAGGGGGTGATTTGGACCTCAATCCACTCAGATCCGGATCCGGTCCACCCAAGCCGGAGCGATTTGACCGTGGCGGCAAGCGGAGCGAGTGAGGCATCCGGATCGTATAGGTTAATCTCCCAGGTGTCATTTTCATTAATGCCGCGCGCCAAGCTCTGGATGGTCGCGGCCGTGGTTCGCGTCCACGTACTACCGTTAGAGAGGCTGCCCGATGAACCAAGGCTCGCAACCGCGGTTTCGTTGCGCCGCAGCTCATACAATCCGTCCTCAACGCCGCTCTCGGCCGCGTAATAGGCGCGGATGCCGTTGTCAACCAAGATAGACTGGCGCAGATTGGAAAGCGAGATCACCCCAAAGCTTGAGGCAGCCGTAATCATGCCCGAGAGGATCAGGATGGACATCAAAAGCAATGACCCTTCCTGCGAAGTGCGTTGCGGGCGGTTATCGGGCATACTGGCGGGATGAAATAGTGGTCTGCACATACGCGGGCAGCACGGTTTCCGTGCCAACCGCCGTGCTTGAGCTCACCATGGCTATGGTCACGAGCGGCTGTTGGTTTGAAGACGCGCTTGCCGCAAACGGGTCTGTTGCCGGCGAAATGTAGAACCGAAGCACATCAACCGAAACCGCGGGCGGAGTGAGATCAACCCACGTTGACCCGTCTTCGGACATCTCAACAATGCCCCTGCTCCCGCTGGCAGTGCGCCTGAACCACACTTGGTTATTGTTCGCATCGCGAAGCACAAGCACGTCCTGCGGATTTGACGCTATAGCGCCCCCGTACTGGACGGATGCGTAGTCAACGGAGCCGCGCCTGATCTGCTGGGCCATCACCTCAAGCGCGAACCGCGCGTCCCCTTGCGTTTCGCTTACCGCGAGCGTAGTGCGCTGGGAACGGTTCGCGTACGTAAAAATGGCGCTGATCGCGGTCAGCGCGGTCACAAAAATCGCCATTGCCACGATGATCTCAACGAGCGTAAATCCTGGTTGGTTATGGTGATGCCGATCCGCCATAGCGCGTTAACGCCAATTAAACAAACGCTCTTCAACCGTCAGGCTGTTCGCTCTGCCGCGCGCAGTCCACTCCACGGTTGACTGCACGCGGATGCCGATTTTGGTTCCGGAGCAGCTCGCGGCCACGGTCTTGTCGCCGCAGATTGACGAAAGAGTGAGCAAGCGGCGGTACGGCGTTTCGGTCGCGTCAGCCGGAGCCGCATCGCTCGCCTGGAACTGGGTTCCGATGTTTCCCGCAACCCCGCTCGTGTACCGCCACACCCGGGCGTAGTTGTGGGCAACATCCTCCGGAGTGAAATCAATGGTCCACACGTTGGTTGCCGGATTGAACAGGGGCACGGCCGTGGTGTCGGACCCGGAAACAAGGCCCGCGTCCCAGTTGCTGCAAGAGAGCGTGCCGGCAACGATTCCGCAGGAAAGCCAGTTGGTGTCGCGGATGTTCCGCACCACTTCCACGCCCTCGCGGCCGAGGTTGGTGGCAACCAGGCGCTCGGAAGAATCCCCGGTGGCGGTTTGGTTTGTAATCGTCAAATTGAGCATGCCCACCACGCCGCTCACAATGATGCCGAGCGCCACAATGGTTTCCAGAAGCCCCTGGCCCTGCTGATTCCGCATATTACTCAACTCTAACTTGCCCGGACAGGCGATACATAATAACCGATTTGGCAACGTCCGCTTGAGGCGCCGTGATGCTGATGGTTTTGGAGGATTCGGTTGCAACTCCATTGAAGTACACGTCCCCATCCGGGCTTGAGAACACCACATTGAGCGTTGCTCCGCTCGTCGCGTTTTCCTTTGGCAGCGTGATGTTCTCCAGCGCTTCGGAGAAATCCGTGTAATTGAAATTTCCGTCAATGTCCGCAAACAACGTCACCTCGCCCGGCTTTCCCTGGTCAAACCGAACCCCATACCCTCCCTTAGGAAACGTGCCGTTTGAAAGCTCGGCTCCGGAGAGGGTCATGCTCTGGGCCCGGCGCAACGTTGTGGCAACGATGTTTGCGGCCTGGCGCACGGAATCGTTGCGGGACCCCGCGTTAAAGTTTACCACAACCGCCGTGGCGACCAAAGCGAAAATACCAATTGAAACAACCAGGTCAATCAATGTAAATCCGTGGCGCAACATGCTCATACTCCAATGATGGTTCGGTACCATGCCCAGATTGCCTCGCCCCAGAGCCACGCCGCAAAGGCCGCCGGCAGCAGGAGCGTGGCAAACGGAAGCCGGCTCTTGAACGTGGTGAGCCGCGCGGCAATGAGTACCAACGCGATAATGCTGCCTCCCACGTACGCAATGCCGAGGCCTAAAAAAACCATGGGGTACCCGAGGAGTGCGCCCATCAGCACGCCCAAGCGGATATCCCCTCCGCCGACCCACCTTCCGCGGGAAACGAGAAACTGCGCCAAAAACCACAGCCCCCCTAAGAGAGCGCCCAAGAGCAACGGAACAGCCGGCCCGGCCGCGAGCGCATTAAGGGCGCCAATAACGATAATTCCGGGGATAACGATTTTGTCCGGGATAACATACGTCCGCAAATCATACACGAACAAAACCACGAAAAAGCTCACCACCGCAAGGTACAAGAGCGAAGAGAGGGGCGAAAAAACCATGCCCGCGCCCAGCACGAAGAGTGCGCCGGTCCCAAGTTCGCTCAAGAGGTACTGGGCTGAAATGCGCTTTTTGCAAAAACGGCACTTTCCCCAGAGCGCAAGAAAGCTTACCACCGGAACAAGATCGTGCCAGTGGAGCTTGCGCCTGCAGCGCGCGCACACGGACCGGCCTTCCAAAAACTGCTGCCCGGCTTGCAACCGGCACGCAACCACGTTCAAAAAACTTCCCCACGCAGCGCCTAACACAAACAATATGGCGTACAGCATATGCGTGTTGATTATACCAAAAATTGGCAACGTTGCATACCAAAAACCCCTCCGCTCGCGAGCGGAGGGGTTTGCGCAAAAACAGAAACGCTTACTGGATTCCGGATGGCGTGGCCGTATGGTCATCCTTAGCCAAGGCCCCAACCTGGCTTTCAAGCCAAAACGCGATGGTATAGCTTACCCCGGCGGAAGTCTGCGTATACGCGTAATCAACGCCGCCGGGCGTGGGATTCGTGGGAACCTTGCCCATGTAGGTTGTCCCGCTTACGCCGCCGGACGCCGTAAACCCTCCGCCGGAGAGCGATTGCGCCGAAGCGCTTCCCAGAACCAGCCCGGTTCCGGCCGGGTACGTGTTCTTGTCCGCAAAGTAGAGCTCAAGCGCGGTCTGGACCTGCTTGATGTCCGAAACGCGCTTGGCGTCGCGGCTCTTTTCCCGGGCGTTGTTGAGCGCGACCACGGCGAGCGTTGAGAGCACGCCGATGATGGCAATCACCACCAGAAGCTCAATCAAAGTAAAACCCCGCCTCTTCTCTCGTTCAGCTTTTTTATACAGGTATTGGTTCATAAAAAGTAATGGGTTAAATTTCCGGATTAATCAACGCCGGCCGGATGCGCGCTGTGCTTTCCTGCGGCAAGGCTGCCGGTGATGTCTTCCAAACAGAACTCAATGTCGTAGCTCTTGCAGCTGCCGCTGGTGCACGCCGTGAAATCCGTGTTTGTGGATCGGTACGTGTAGTTGGCGCATGCCGATGCGGCCGGGGTCGGGTTTGTGGGGACCTTGCCCATGTAGGTCGTGCCTGAAATGGTATCCGAAAAGTTGCCGGTCTGGGAGAGCGTCTTGCCGCCGGTTCCGCCCAGGATCAAGCCGGACGCGACCACTGGGTATGTGTTCTTGTCCGCAAAGTACAGTTCAAGCGCGGTCTGGACGGACTTGATATCCGAGACGCGCTTGGCGTCGCGGCCTTTTGCCCGGGCGTTGTTGAGCGCGACCACGGCGAGCGTTGAGAGCAATCCGATAATGGCAATCACCACCAGAAGCTCAATCAAGGTAAAGCCGCTGTGTTTTATTTTTTGATGCATATACATGTTTAGTTAAGACGTGATTTATTTAATTGATGCCATTCGGATCCGCGATGTGCGCGCCGGCGGAAAGGCTGCCCGTCGTCTCCTCCAAGGTAAAGGCAAGTTGGAACCAAGGGCACGGAGCCGTGCCGCAAGCGGTAGTGGCCGCGGAAGACGTGAATGAGCTGTACTTATAATCCGCGCCTCCGGGAGTGGTATTGGACGGAACCTTGCCCATGTACGTGGTTCCGGACACGCTCGCCGCAAAACCGCCGTCTTTGCTTAGGGTAGCGCCCGCGCCCGTGCCGAGCGTCAAGTCGCTCCCGGCCGGGTATCCATTTGAATCCGAAGCATACAATTCAAGCGCGGTCTGGAGCTGTTTGATGTCCGAAACGCGCTTGGCATCACGCGCTTTTACGCGCGCATTGTTGAGGGAAACTACCGCCAATGTTGAGAGAATGCCTATAATGCTGATGACCACCAAAAGTTCAATCAATGTGAAACCAGCGTTTTTTTGTTTGTATTTCATACGGATGAATGAATTATACCACATTTATATTATTTTGCATAAAGCGTGTTATCCACACCTTTGCTGCCCGCGAACAGCAGCGGCCGCTCGTATCGCGCTAGCCTGTGGCGAGATTGTACATAGGCAAGAGGATCGCGGCCACCATGATTCCCACGCCAATGCCCATGAGCATGAGAATGAACGGCTCAATCAGGGTAACCAGGTTCCCGACCGCGTTATCCACTTCGCGCGAGTAAAAATCAGAGAGCTTGTTGAGCACCGTATCAAGCCGGCCGGTCTGCTCGCCCACGGCGAGCATCTGGGTCACCATATTCGGCACCACCGTGGATTCCTTGAACACGGTTGCGATGGGATTCCCGTCCTCAACCTCGCGGATGGTCTGCCGGATAACCTCGCGGTACACCTCATTGCCCACGATGTCCGCGGTTATGGCGAGCGCCTCGGTGAGGGAAACCCCTCCGGTAATGAGCGTGGACAGAGAGCGCGTGAAGCGCACCAGGTACATTTTTTGGAAAATCAACGGCCCGAATACGGGCAGCTTTAAAATGAGAAAGTCCGTATGTTTTTTTCCGGCCGCGGTTTTTCGGTAGTAGCGGAGCCCCAAAAAAAGCCCGGCGGCACTGAGCAGCAACAACCACCAGAACGATTTAAAAAATCCGGAAATTGAAATCAAGAGCTGCGTGGTAAAAGGAAGCGCGGCGCCGGATTCCGCCAAAACCTCGGTAAGCTTCGGGATCACGAACACCATCATCACGAACCCGACCGCAACGAGGCCGAACAGGATGAACGCCGGATAAATCATGGCGCCCCGAGTCTTGCTCACGAGGTCGTAGTCTTTTTCCTGCTGGTCCGCGAGATAGTTCAAGACCTCGTCCAGCTTGCCCGCGGTCTCGCCCGAACGGATCATGCTTGTGTAAAAATTTGAAAACACCTTCGGGTGCCGGGCGAGCGCCTCGCTCAAGCGCGCGCCGCCGTCAACCGCGTCCGCAACTTCCGAAACCACGATCTTGAGCGGCACGCTCTCAATCTGATTCACGAGGATGCGCAGGGCAGCCACCACGGGCAATGTCGCGGAAACCATTACCGCCAGCTGCCGTGAAAACACCACCAGATCCTTTACCTTCACGCGCGCAAACAAGGTGATCTCTTTGGCAAATCCGCGCTTGCCTTCGCGTGTTTTTAAGGAAAGCACCAACAGCCCTTGGTCGGTGAGCGTGCCCAAGGCGACTTCATCGTTGACCGCGTCAACGACCCCCACCACTTCTTCGCACTCCTCGTTAACTGCTAGGTAATCAAAAAATGGCATACCTAATGGCTGGCGAGCGCGTTAAACTGGTTGATGTCAACCGCGTACTCCTTGGCGGTTGCGAGGGACACGGCTCCGGTCCGCACCGCCTCCGAGAGCGCTTTGTCCATGGTCACCATCCCCTGCTCCCGGCTGGTTTGCATGATGTTCGGAATCTGTTCAAACTTTCCTTCGCGCACCAAGGATTTAATCGGGTGCGTTGCAGCCATGGCGCTCGCCACGAGTATGCGCCCTCCGCCGATTTTCGGAAGCAGGAGCTGTGTCGTAATTCCGATCAGCGCGTCTCCGAGCTCGTGCAGTATCCGGACCCGGTCTTCTTCGCCCGAGAGATCCCGCAGCCGCTCAAGCACGGCCACGGTGTGGTTTCCTTCCATAACCGCAACCACGAGCCTGCCGGAGGTGGCGAGCTCAAGCGCGCCTGCAAGCGCCGCTTTGTCGGGAATGGCAGAGAGCACCACCACGTCAACGTCTTCCTCGGCGAGTGCCGCAACCCCAGCAGCAAAGCTTTCCACGTCCCGCCCCACCTCGCGCTGGGCCACCACGGACTGGTCCGAGGGAAGGAGGTACTCAATCGGCGCCTCCAGCGTCACCACATAGCACGGCCGGGACGCATTTATTTCGGAAAGGAGGCTGCGGACCGTGGAGGTTCTTCCGGAATCAAACGGCCCGGAGATGATAAAGAGCCCCTGGGTTGCGGAAACGAGCGGCGCGAGAAGGGATGCGTGCGGAAGCGAGGCAAGCGGCGCGCTTGCGTCCGGAACGTGGCGCATGCTGATTCCCAAAAACCCCCTTGAGTAAAAAAAATGAATCCGAAACCGCATGGACTTCTTAAGCGTCTTGCTCACGACGAGCTGCTTTTTTTGGCGCAGCTCCGAGAGCTCGGGGGCGCCGAGCAGCTGTTCCGCAATGCGCTCAATCCGCTCGGCGGTGATCACCCCTTCTTCCAGCAAAGGCGCAATGGCGCCGTCCACGCGCAGCGCCGGAACCGTTCCCACCGAGAGGTGCAGATCCGTTGCCTTGCGGCTGCCCAGCATGCCAAGCCACTTCTCAAAATGCAAAATATCAGCCGCGGATTCGGACGCGCTTGCGGTTTCGGTTTGGGACGGCACCGGTGCGTGCGGGGACGGTTCAGCTTGGGGAGGGGTTGGGGGAGGGGTTGGTTGTTGGGCGCTTGCATCGGGCATAGCTCGGATCACTTACTAAGGTACCTGCGCACCATCGCAAGAACCTCGGAAGGAAGAAAGTGGGCTTTGATGAGATACTCGGAAGCGCCAAGTTTTTTCGCGCGGGCCACGTCCTCCACCTCGCTTAAATTCGTCAAGAGCACCACAGGCACGTCCTTGAGGTTTGGGTCTTTTTTCATCTCGGCAAGCACCTCAAACCCGTCCATCTTCGGCATCAGGATATCCAAGAGCACGAGGCTGGGTTTTGCCTTGCGCGCGCAATCAAGCGCTTGCTTGCCGTCTTCCGCAAGCACCGTCTCAATGCCGGCTTGGGAAAGTTTGGTTGCGTACATGCGGCGCAAAAACTGGTCGTCTTCCGCAAGAAGCACAATGGGTTGGTTGCTCATAGGCAAAGGTTGATACGGGTGAAGACTCTCTGTTATTCCTTGGTGGCGACCACGACCTCTTCAGCCGTGGTCAGGCCCAGGAGTGATTTCATGATGCCGTCCTGCATCATGGAGATGAATCCCTGGTCCAGAAGCTCTTTGTCGGCCAGTGCCTGGTCAAATCCCTTGGCGATGACCTGCGAAAGGGCCTTGGTGTTTTCAATGACTTCGGAGATGGAAAGCCTGCCCTGGTAGCCCGTTTCCCCGCACTTGGAGCAGCCGGCTCCCCGGTAAAAAACAAGCTTTGCGCGGTCAACGCCTTGGTACAAGGCCGCATCCGGAATCGCCGCTAACACGGCTTGGGCCTTTTTGGCCAAGTCAGGCGGCAACTCGGTTTCCTCCTTGCAGTGCTGGCAAATTTTCCGGACCAAACGCTGGGCCTGGATGATGTTTAAGGTCGTGGCCAAAAGAAACGGCTCCACTTTCATGTCAATGAGGCGCGGGACCGAGCCGAGCGCGTCGTTCGTGTGCAGCGTGGAGAGGACGATGTGCCCGGTGAGCGCGGCCTGCACCGCGAGCGCGGCAGTCTCGTTGTCCCTGATTTCACCGACCATGATGATGTCCGGATCCTGGCGCAAAATGGAACGCAAGCCCGAAGCGAACGTGTACCCCACCTCCGGCCGCACCTGGGACTGGTTGGCTCCGGGAAGGTAGTACTCAATCGGATCCTCCAGCGTGATGATGTTGACTTTTTCCTGGTTGAGAATGGAAAGCGCGGAAAACAAGGTGGTTGACTTTCCGCTCCCCGTGGGCCCGGTCACCAAGAACATGCCGTTCGGCTTGGTAAGCTGGCGCTGCATTGCCTCAAGGTTGCGTCCGAGAAACCCGAGATTATCCAGCGTGGGCGCGCCGCGCGTTACGTCCAGGATGCGCATCACCACTTTTTCCGTGCCGGCAAGCGGCAACGTTGAGATGCGGAAATCAATCTGCTTGCCCCCGACTTCCATGTGGATTCTGCCGTCCTGGGGTTTGCGGGTTTCATCCAGCTTCAAATTGGCAAGCACTTTGATTCTGGAAATAATGGAATTATGGATGTACTTAGGCAGCGAGAGCGTTGCATGCAAATCCCCGTCAATGCGGTAGCGCACCCGGGATTCGTTCTCCTGCGGCTCAATGTGGATGTCCGAAGCCCCGCCCTCCACCGCGTGCCGCAGTATGACGCTCACCATTTTTGAAACCGGGGCGCTTTTCACCACCTCTTCCAGATCCTGGTCCTCCTCTTTTTGCTGCTTTTTCTCGCCCTGCTCCTCTTTGGATTGGTCCGCGTACTCCAGCGCCTCGCCCACCTCGCTCGTCAAACTCCCGCTGTACTGGTCCAAAGCGTGCTTAAAACTTTTTTCCGTGGTTACGTAAAACTGCGTGTTCCAGCCTTTTTGGCGCGCTAAAAAATCAACGGCCTCGCGCGCTTTGAGGTTTTCCGGATCCAGCATGGCAATGCGTACGCTGTCTCCCTGCTTCTCAAACGGAACAATGCGGTAGTTGGTGATGACCTCTTTGGAAAAAAGGCCCAACAGGTTCCGGTCTATCAGCTTGTTCTCAAACGAAACCGTGGGCAAGTGGTAAAACTCGCCTTTGTGCCCGAGCAGCGCGTCATCATCAAATTTTCCATGCTCAAGCAGCGCCGCATCAAGCCCCATTGAGCCCGCTTCGTATTGCGCGTTCACGAACTGTGCGTCTTCTTGCGAGAGCGCGTTTCTTGAAACCAAAAATTGTAAAAATGGGGAAGTCATGCTTACTCCCGCAGCAGAATGAACGGCTGGCTGTGGCCTTTGGGCTCAAGCGGCAAGGGCCAGATCCCGAACGAACGGAGCCGCTGGAACAGCGGAACCGCTTTGAGCTCTTGCGCCGCCTCAAACCCGGTTTTTGAGGGAACGCCGGCGCTTTCTTGCATATGTTCCGCGGAACTCGGAGGCGGGACCGCATCAGGCCCGGGCCCTCCCTTGCGCACAATGCCGTAGTACGCGACCATGAGCGTGACGCCGATGACCAACGCCAGCATGGCCCCGAGGCGAAGTTGTTTTGCTTTTGATAATTTTTTCTGTACGAGAGCCATACAATCTGCAATAAAAACTATATATTCTCGGAAAGGTAGTACGCGCGGAGGATAATGGTGTAGCTTTTGCCGATCGGCGAATACACCACCGCAATCACGTCCATGAGCCTGATGTTCGCCTCAATGTTCTTAAGCAGGGTTTTGAGCGCCTCGTAGGGACCCGCACCCACGGCAAGCGTAACTTCCACGTAGGAAACGCCTGCGGGCAATACAACGTCCGAATCAGCATCCTTGCGCGTTTTTTCGTCGGGAACCACCAGCTCAATGCCGTCAATCACCGCCCCGGACTCGGCTGCAATAGTTTCCAGGCTGGTGAGAATCTGGGGTGTTGCCGGATCCGAGGGAAGCAAATCGTCAACCTGCTTGATGGTCCGGCCGCGAGCGGCAGCACTTCCGGCCCCAAGCTTGGCCGCGTACCCGAGGCGCAGCTCAAGCGCTTCCCGCTCGTGGCGCACAACCAGAAACTGCTCCCCGGAAATTGACCGGGCGCGGGCGAGTTTTGGAGCAAGAAGAAACGCGTATCCTGCCGCCAAGAGCACGGCGCATGCCGCAACCGTCACCAAGCGGCAGTACTGCTCAAACCACTGCCGCATAAAGCTCTGCAGTTTCGGCTTCTGGGCTTCTTTTTTCTTGGGCAGCGCACCTGGTGCGGTTCCGGAAAATTGCCGGTCGGCCGGATCAGCATCCGCGCCGAGAGGAGCTGCTCGGTTTTGATTTTGGTCATTATTCATAGCGCGTATCCGCAAACAGCGCGTCCGGACTGATACTAAGAGAAATATCAAACGAAACTCCTGCGGCTTGGGTTGGTGATTCCTCCACGCGGCTTGCGGACGTAATGGTGATATCTTTGATCCATGGGGTCTGTTGGAACACCACGATCTGGCGCGCGAGCCCCGTGTAATCGCCGGCAAACGCCGTAATGTTCATGATGCCTTCGGTTGAGGCCGCCATGCTGATGTACGTGATTTCCGGAATGGTCACTTCTTCCAGCTTTCCCAAAAACGCATGCCATGACAGGTGGTTTCCGAGAAGCTCGCGAGTGGCCGCCGCCTTGCGGTACAGCACGCTGTCTTCGCTTGAGAGGTCCTGGTACGTGGCAATGGTTTCTTTGAGTGCGCGAACCACCTGCGCTTCCTGCGCAAGGCGCCGCGATCCCCGGACTTGGTACAACTCAAGCAGCCCGTACGCAACTCCGAGAGCCAAAACCGCAACTGCGGCCCACGAGAGGAGCACGGCGAGCGGATTGCCTTTTTTAAACGCCTGCGTGTACTCTGCGGCGAGAAGGTTGACGTCAAAACCACTGGCGCGGTGCACCGGCGCCTCGGTTTGGCCGCTCGCGCCCGTTTTTTTTGCGACCATTGAGGCAATGGTCGGCGCAGGAAGCGCTTCCTTGATGGCAGGTACCGGCCGCGGCGCTGGCTCTTGCTTTATGGAACCGGCTTGCGGAAGCGAAGAAGGCACGGGTTTCGGGAAAGCAACTTGTTTTGCCGGCTCTTTTTTCCTCAAAAACCACCGAGCCCACCATGGAATGCTCTTGGGCGGAGCAGGGGACCGAGCTGGTGCGCTTGAGCGAAGCGCGCTTTGTTGTTTTGTCAAAATCGCGGGCGCGGAAGCCGCCGCATGCGGCAAAAGCTCTTGGTTGTCCAAAAAGTCAGGGACGTGCATGCTCATCACATGCTCCGCGGTAACGCCCGGCTCGCGGAACGGAACAGGCGGAGCCGGAGCCTGGGGAGCTGGTTTCTTTGCGGCACCGGCAAAAAGCGCGGAAGGCAGCATCTTTCCTTGGGGCAAATCCTTAAGCCGGGAACGATCGGGAAGGGCATGCTTCCCCTCGCCGTCCTTTTTCACAGGAGGCGCTGGTGAAGATTTGAACGCGAGCTTCGGCGCCTCTGTTTTTTTCTTGCGCGAGAATACTGAAAACAGGCGCGAAAAAAACGAAGGCGTTTTCTGCTTCCCGGGATCCGCGCCCGTTTCACCGCGGTTCGCAAAATCCGTATACTCAACGAGCAGGCTCGCCGCATCCCGATGTACGGCCTTTTTTTTGGCCGCAAGCTCTTTGGGAAGCAAATTAATATCTTTTTGGTCCGCAGGCGTCATGGTTCAAAAAATATGGTAATCGTACAGCGTTGAGCGCCGCAGCTTTTGACGAAGCAATGCGCCAAATGCATACGCCCTACTCTATCTCCCGCATGGCGAGGCCAACCGCCACCCCCATCCTCGGCGCAATCTGGTCCAAAACGCCGCCCAAATCCTTGGGGTAGGACACGCGCGCCCAGGGATTTGCGATGAACACTTTTACCCCGAGCGACTCGCTGATGTGGCTGTCCAAGGACGAAAGGAACGCAGAACCGCCGGTGAGCAGGATTTTTTCTATCGGCGTACCGGCCGCGCTCTCACGCTCCAGCGTGTACTTCATCTCCGAAATCACGGGCGAAAAGCTCTGCTGGATGACCTTGGCAACCCCGCTTGCCGCTCCCGCGGCACCACCGGATGAGCGCGCCATGCCCGTGTCGCGCTTAAACTGCTCCGCGCGTTCCGTTGCTACGCCCATGCTGTCCGCAATGGCGCGCGTCACCGTGCCTCCGCCCACGTTGATGGAACGCGAAAACACGGGAACGCCTTTTTTGACGACCGTAACGTCCGTGGTGAGCGCGCCCACGTCCGCGATGAGGATAGTACCCGCTTCGTTGCCCACCAGGCACCTCGCGAGCGCGAAAGATTCGGTTTCAAGCGAAAGAAGAGAAACGCCCGCGAGCTTGAATACGGCAACGTAGCGCTCCACCAGGTGCCGCGGGGCCGCGGTGAGCAAGATTTTGGCAATGGTCTTGCACTTCGCGAGATTGCTGTTCTGGTCAGCCTGGGCCGCCAGTTGCTTCGGCACTTCTTGTTGCGCCCCTTTTTCGGCATCTCCCGCTTCGGCTACCCCCGCTTCCTGCGTTTCTTCGTTCAAAATCTTCCAGTCCAAGACCACGTTCTCTATGGGCATGGGCACGAACTTCTTGGCTTCCCAGCTTACGGCCTCGGCGAGCTGCTTATCCCCGAGCTTGGGGAGTGAGATGACGCTTGAGAACACGGAAAAGTTGGGTAACGCCGCAACCGCCGTGCGGGAACGAGCCCCGGTTTTTTTAAGCAATGCCGCGAGAGTTCCTGCAATTTTTTGATTGTCAGCAGCAACGTCCGAAGAATCGCTGTTTCCGGCAATGGACGACTCAATTTCCACCATGCCATACGTGACCAGGCGCGGACGGCCGGCCACGCTCTCAAGCTCAACCAGCTTGATTGAGTTGGTGCCGATGTCAATGCCAAGAAAAGACGTTGTTTTGTTTTTAAAAAGATTCAGCATGATGGTTCTGTTTTAGTTATACACACAAGGGTGGCGTGTTAATGAATTATACAACAAAAATAAAAAAACACCAAAACATTTCTCATCATACCAAGATTATTTCGGCGTTATTCTGTCAATACCTTGCCTTTGATGCGGTTTGCGTCTATCAGACCAAAGACCGTGCTGTCATCGCTGCCAGTTGCTCGGTTGCCCAGCACCAGGTACGCGCCACCAGGAACCACTCCGGCGTAGTCCCGCACGTACAGG
>JACOVK010000055.1 GCA_016177305.1 Parcubacteria group bacterium
AGCATGCGGAGGCTGTAGTCCGACTCTGACGAGCGGGTATCGTATAATGGCTATTATGCCACCTTGCCAAGGTGGAGATACGGGTTCAATTCCCGTTACTCGCTCCAAAAATATTTCACTGTAGCGTGGGATATTTTTTTAGGTTGATTGCTGGTTGCTTTTGCGCTACAGTGATGGTGCGCGCCGGGGTGGCGGAATGCTATACGCACAGGACTTAAAATCCTGGGCCCGCAAGGGATTGAGGGTTGGACTCCCTCCCCCGGCACCAGATAAAAACCTTTCCGCCCTGGGCGGAAGGGCTTTTATGTGTTTGCCGGGTAGCGAAGCTCGGCTCTACTACCTGGCTTGCTTTTTCGGCCGATAAGTTTTAAGGTTTAAGTAGCTTATGTTAGTGAACACAAACGGAGGGCCTAATAATAGGCGAGATTCGAGATTTTAGTTGTGATCTTTGATAAAGGAAGAGGCATCACGGTGATACTTCAAGGTTTAAATCTTGGTTCGGCGGTAAACGCATCCGGAGGACGGAACTTTTTCGGGACGTTTGATCAGTACTGGCACGGGCGTTTTGCCGACTGGCTAAATTCAACCTTCCAGTCCAAAACGTCAACTCTGGCTGAGCGGATGGATCCGGCTCGTAAACGCGGCAATATGCCGATTGATTCGCGTACGTTGCGTCCCAAGGAGTGGAAGCCCACATGTATCAAGGCATATCCTCGCCGCCATTTAACCTTGAACGCAGTGGGGCTTTCTGGCCCCGGATTTCCGGCGTTGCTTGATCGTGGCGAATGGCAGCAACGGACACAGCCGTTTCTGATTTCAGTGGCCGCGGAGTCGGAAGATCCGGCTGGCATTACTGCGGAATTAGATGAGCTGAGCGAGACCCTGCTCGCACAAAAGCACGGCTTCCGTGCGCCGTTCGTGCTTGTGTTGAATGTGACATGTCCGAACCTCGGAACACACAGCCAAGCGAAAGTAATGGTTCAGGCGTACGCCGGACTGGAATCGCTGGAGGCTGTGCGGGTGCCAATACTACTCAACCTGAGCGTGTTGGTCACGCCGGCCGCAGCCGCCGGCATAGCTGACCATGGTGCGTGTTATGGATTCTGCCTGACGAATACCATTCCCTTTGGCCGCCTTCCAGAAAGAATAGATTGGGAGGGTTTGTTCGGCAGTGTTACTTCGCCACTTCATGCTTTCGGCGGAGGAGGATTATCTGGACCACCGCTTCTGCCGCTGGTAGAAGAGTGGCTCAAAGACTTCCGGGCCAACCACAGCGAAACCTTTCCCATTATTGCCGGCGGCGGTGTGTTTTCTGTGGAAGACGCCCTCCGTCTTTTGAGGGCTGGCGCAGATGCCATTTCTTTGGGCACGGTAGCAATGTATCATCCGTTCCGAGTACAGCCCATCATCCAAGCAGTTAACCAGTTCTGCTTGGTGCGCGACAGGCGCGAGCAGAACACCTGAACTCATTTCCGAGCTGCGGAACGCGGCGCAGAGAGGAATATTCGCCATGCAGGAATCACAAAATCTGCCCGATATGTGGGAACTGCGCCGGGTCAGGCTCTACCCGGGCGGAAGGCTCGTGTGTATCCAGTTTCACGGAACGGCCTTCGCGAGTATCACGGATAGGCCGCAGTGCGAGCGGTACGTGGACGGCAACGGATACCTGGCACTGCCGGGGTTCATTGACTCCCACATCCACGACCGGACCAGCGGGTATCCGGAGTACGATGAGCCGGATGTGGAAACCGTCCGCACCATCGTGCTCGCGGCGCTCGCGGGCGGAGTCACCACGGTGGTGGCCATGCCCAATCCGCGGAAGCCGACCACGACCATTGAGGCTTTGGAGCGGAAGATTGCGCTCATCCGCGACGTGGCCATCACCTACAAACTGCTCTTCGGCGCGACCAAGGACAATACTGGAGAGATCGCGCAGTTAGGCAACTACCTAGAGTGGGTGCTCGGCGTCAAGCTGTACATGGAGCCCACTACCGGCGACATCCTGGTGCGCGAGATTGTGGACCAGCGCCGGGTCATGGCGAGCTGCGCAGAAGCCGGATTGAGCGTGGTTTCACACGTAGGCAATGCGCGCATGCTGGAACAGAACCGCGCGCAGTTTGCGGAGCCCCATCTCACGGACCACTGCACGATCCGGCATCCGCTGGTGGAGCTTGATGGAACCAACACCGCGCTCCAGCTCGCGCGCGAGACCGGCTGCCGGTTGCACATCGCGCACGCGACGCTTCCCTCGGCCTTGGCGCTCATTGACAATGCGCGGCTGGCCGGGCGGCTCGTGACCGCGGAGGTGTGTGTTCAGCACCTGGTGCGCCACGATGGGTTCCTGCAGGGGTTGGCGGGGTCGCTTACTTCCGCGCCGCTCCACAAGGTGAATCCGCCGCTGCGCAGCGCAGAGGACATGAGGCAGCTCGTGACGGACGCCTTATCCGGCGGCCGTGCGGACACCACAGCCACAGACCACGCGCCGCATTCGTTCCAGAAAAAGATGCGGGCGCGCTATGACGACATCCCCAGTGGCATGACCGGGTTGCAAACGTACTTCCATATCATGTTCAATTTTTTTGCGCAGGGGATCATCAGCTTTGAGCGGCTCATTGAGCTGACGAGCCGGGGCCCGGCGCGCATCTTCGGCCTCGCCAATAAGGGGCGGATTGAGGCAGGAGCGGATGCCGACCTGGTAGTGGTTGACCCGGAGGCGTTTGTCCAGATTCGCGAGGGGAACACCATCTCCCCGTGCGGATGGACGCCCTATCACGGCATGGAGTGCCGCGGCGCCATCAAGGCCGTGGTGGCTAGAGGCAAGCTGCACAACAGCCAGCTCACCATGCGAACCAACACATTAGGAAGGGGGATTGTGGAATGAACACCATATGGATTGGCAGGGCGATCTTAAGTGTTTCGGACAAACAAGGTCTCCTGCCGCTCGGCGCGTTGCTCGCCAAACTCAACGTGGAGATCATCGCAACCGGAGGTACGGCCAGGGAGCTGTGGGCAGGCGGGGTTTCGGCAATAGAGGTCTCCGCGTACACTGGATTTCCCGAGATCCTCAAAGGCAGGGTCAAGACCCTGCATCCCAAGGTGGCGGGCGGCATCCTGGTTCCGCAGACCGGCTCGGGCGTGCAGGAGGTTCTGGCGCATGGCATTGGCGTTATTGATCTCGTGGTTGTGAACCTGTATCCCTTTGAGGAGACAGTCAGGGAGCAGGGTGCGAACGTGAACGTGGACGCGGCCATGGAGGAGATGGACATCGGCGGGGTGACCCTGATTCGCGCCGCGGCTAAGAACCACAGGTACGTGACCGTGGTGACGGACCCAAGTCAGTACCCCGCGCTCATGGCCGAACTGACTGTGACCGCTGCAAGTCGTTCTTCCGGCCGCGGAGGTGTCTCATGGGAAACGCGCAAGCTGTTGGCCGCGGCCGCTCTCCGGCATACCGCGCGCTATACCGAGGTGGAGGCCGCTTTCTTGGAGCGGGTATATCCACCAAAGTAACACTCCGGACGTTCTTTAGAGCCGTGTCGCGGACTACTACAGGAATGTAGGGTCTGCGGCACGGCTTTTTTTTGGTTGACAATCGCCAGAATTGGAATTAAGGTAGCCAGTAGCAAACAAACAGCAGTTCCCTCTAAACTTAGGGAGGTATGCGCCATGAGCGCCATACCCAAGTCTCTGAAGGTTGGCGACGAGTTCACGGTAACGTACCGGGTTGCGAGCGAGCTTGCGTACGGCGAGAACCGCGACCAGTCCCCGGCGTTCGTGCTCTCTGTGGTTGGCAGCGATGACCCGCTCGCCTTGCACCAGTTCGCCGTGGTCTCGGGTACGCCGGGCTACATCAACATGGCAGACTGCGACCGCGGCGTCTCGGTGTTGGGCCTGTTGCATACGGCGCTCAAGCGGCACTTCCCAAGCAAGTCTCCATTCATCGCCATTGCCTGCAAACACGGCAATCTGTGCGGCGGGGCTATTAGCTGGCGCGACCCGGAAACCGCCATGCTCAGTGCCCTGATTGGGGATCCGGAGGCCGGGATGGGTTCAGAAGTGATGGTCAACTTCCCGGTTACCGAAGCGATCGCGGAAGTCATACATCAAGTTCCGAGGCATTTACGGAAAGCGGCCGGAACAAATTTCTGGAGATCTGATGTGGTTTTCGCTCCTGCGTTTGACGACGGCGCTGTGGCATTTCTCGGCAAGCGCGAAAAGCGCAAGCTGCTCGTAAACCCAGCGCTCGCGCAGCCGTTCATGCCGCGGGACGGGTGGGTAATCCGGAACGCGCGCGCCAGCGGCTTGATCCAGCTCTCGCCAGCGTACGTGTTCGGGGATGATGGCATTGAGTGGACATTTGACCCGAAAACGCTCTCGTCCGACGACCTCGCGACCATCATCCTGGCCTGGGCGGTTGCCTGGCGCTCCAACAGCAACTCCGTGGTGCTCGCGCGGAACCTGTCCATCATCGGCCCAGGCGTGGGCCAGCAGGACCGCAGGTTCTGCTGCAGGATCGGTGTTGAGCGCGCCGTCAATGCCAGGCACTGTACCCAAGGCTCTTTCTTCGCCTCTGATGCGTTCTTCCCGTATGCGGCCCCGAAGAAGCCGGATAATCTGCCCGAGGGGCCCAAGATTCTGCAGGAGGCAGGGTGCAGGGGCGGCGTGGTTCCGGCGGATGGCCAGAACCTGGAGGAGGTCAGGGCGTTCTTCGTGGAACACAAGATGCCCGTGGCGTTCATTCCCAAGGAGCATCGCGGATTCAGCAACCACTAGCGGCCTTCATGCCGCTCGGCCGTGCCGCGGACTACTACAGGATGTAGGGTCTGCGGCGCGGCTTTTTCTTTTGGTTGCGTTTTTTGGGCAAATGGTCTAGAGTTTTAATAGTTCACAAAACCCAGCCTCAAGGAGGGGCTTGGTTTGTTGTTCTCTAACAACGCAGGAGAAAGGCAATGCCACGGTTTGATATCGGCGACCTGGTCTGTTTCACCTGCGAGAGGGAATGGATAACGGGTGGGGTCGTAGAAATCCGCGAGGGGTACAAAGGAAACCATTTGCTGGTGGTGCGTCGTGGAAACCCGTGGACCGGAGACAAGTACATCGTGCTTTCCAGTTACGCGGAACCGGTTAAGACTCAAGCAGTGTAACATCCAGCCCAAAGCGGTCTGGAACCACCGTTCACTCACTATTTACGGAGGGAAAAGCTCATGCATTTCTGCAGGGAAATCGCCAGGCGTAACCGCGAGCTTGGCCTGCGCCTCTGTGTCGGACTGGACACAGATGGCGAGAAGGTTCAGAAGATGCTCGGCGCATCAGACGTATATGCGGCAATCACCACCTTCAATGGCGCGATCATTGACGCGACTCGGCACGTGGCTTGCGCATACAAGCCCAACCTGTGGTTCTACCTGGCACGGGGCGTGGAGGGATACCGCGCCCTGATCTGGACCGTTGCCCGCATTTGCGAACTCGGCTTTCCGGCGCTTTTGGATGCCAAGCCTGGGGACATCGGCAACACATCTGAGCAGATCGCCAAGACCGTGTTTGACGCCATCGGCGCGGATGCTACGACAGTCAACTGCTACCTGGGCGGCGATGCTATACAGCCGATTCTGGATCGCGCTGAGGGCGGCAGCATTGTCATCTGCAAGACATCCAACCCTGGAAGCGCGGAATTCCAGGATCGTCTTCTGATCGTGAGCGAGGAGGATCTTCAGGAACTCGCTCGTGGGTCGCTGCAGCAGACACAGCTCTCCATTCTGCTCCAGTTCAGTGGGGTCAAGCTCTGGCAGGTTGTCGCCCTGCGCGTGGCAAACCACTGGAATACCAATGGCAACTGCGGCCTCGTGGTGGGGTCAACGTTCCCCGAAGAGGCCAGGGTTTGCCGCGAGATGGTGGGGCCTGATGTACCAATGCTGGTTCCGGCTCTGGGTTCTCAAGGAGGGGAACTCGTCGCGAGCGTCAAGGCCGCTGTTGGATCGGACGGCCAGGGCGTCGCTCTGTTCAACGTGTCGCGGGCGATCGCCGGCGCTTCTACTGGGTCTGATTTTGCGGAAGCCGCCGGCAAGAAGGCGGAGTGGTACCACCGGGCCATTACCGCAGCGCTGGCTACGTAACCGAGAGGAGGGAACGCTTTGGCACGGAAACGCGCAAGTGAGATGGTCGAGATTGCCCCCGGCGATCTCGTGGAGACGCTCCGCAGGTGCAACGGGTACTACCAGTGCCCAAAGGCGCCGGACGGCAAACGGCTCGGGCCGCTCGTGGGGTATGCCGGTGAGTACGATGCTCCGGATGGCACCAGGAAGCACTGGGTAGGGGATGTGTACTACAACTTCGCCCGCATTGAGGAGTACCCGCACGTGTTGCGCTTCGTCGCATCCCAGCTTGCTGGCGTGGTTCGGGCGAACGGCGGACTCGGTGGCGTGGACTATGTGATGGGTGCGCCTGTGGGCGGCTTCGCCATCGCGCTCATGCTCGCCTGGCATCTGGACTGCCGGTACGTGTTTCCCGAGAAGAAGGTGACTGCCGCAGCAACCGTGTCCGCGCGCGAGCAGTCTGTACTGGTATTCGGGCGGCACGAGGTTGAGCCGGGGAAGCAAGTGCTGGTCGCGGAGGATGTGTGCAACAATTTCTCCACGACAGAGAAGGTGCGGGAGCTCGTGCAGGCGGCCGGGTCGCGCGTCGTGGGCATCGCCTGCGAGCTGAACCGTTCTGCCAGGACGACCTGGGAGTGGTTGCCGGTGTGCTCTATCCTGCATCTGCCGACCGAGCAGTATCAACAGGATGACCCGGCCGTGGCCGCAGACATTGCGGC
>JACOVK010000056.1 GCA_016177305.1 Parcubacteria group bacterium
GCTCCGCGCACAACAACGTCTGCCAGTTCTCGAGTGGTGTTGATGGGCGCGAGCTTGCGCGCAGCGGCTATTGCCTGTGCTGCGCGAGCGGCGTGCCGCTCTTCACCATATTCGGTGAATATGCGTTCCAGAGACTTCTCTGGCCAGGTGTTAACTATCTCTTTGGCAGTTAACGCCACCTGGTCAGAGAACCTCATGTCTAACGGTCCGAGAGTTTTGATACCAAATCCTCTAGACTCGTCTTTGAGTTGATCGCGAGATACGCCCAAGTCCAATAGTAGAGCGCTAACCGGATAAAATCGCTGTTCATAGGCAATGGTTTTTGTTTCGGTATAGTTTGCTTGTTGGTAGATGACCCGCTCCTGATACTTTGCGAGCCGCTTCTGCGAGCGTTTGATTGCGCCGCTGTCCCAATCAATTGCCAGGAGCTTTCCGTTTGGCGCCGTTGCTTTGAGGATTGCCTCCGCGTGCCCGCCTCCGCCCACGGTTGCGTCTATGGCCAAATCTCCGGGTGAAAGATTTAGCCCTTTGACCACTTCCGAAAGCATCACGGGGATTTGCAGTGATTCAGCCATAGTATCAAAAAGGAGCTCTTGTAAGCTCCGCAAAAACAATATACAAAACGTACCACAAAAAAATCTGAATTTGTTTTGTTTTTATTTTTGCGAGCTTGCGCGCGGTCCTGACGGTTCTATCCGTCATTCTGAGGCCGAGGATACTCGGCATAAACTTCGCGAAGAATCTCGTGCCGTCTTTGATGGGATCCTTCACGGAGTTTACCCCGAGTATTCCCGAGGGGTTCAGGATGGCTACACTCCGAGCTCTTCCGCGATTTTTACGGAATCTTTCTCGGTTGCGGCCTTGTACTTTTCCCAGGCTGCGGTGTCCCACACTTCTAAGCGGTTGTGCAGTCCTGCAATGGTGGTGTCTTTTTTTATGTGCGCGAATTTTCTTAAATACTCCGGGATGAGGATGCGGCCCTGGCTGTCCAAGGAGACGTCCATTGCTCCGGCAAGCATGAGCCGGGCAAACGCGCGGCTCTTGCCTTGCGAGAGCGGAAGCCCGGAAAGGCGCTCCACAAGCTTCTTCCACTCTTCTGGGGTGTACACGAACAAGCAGTTATCAAGCCCCCGCGTAACAATGGCTCCTTTTTTCAAAGTCTGGCGGAATTTGGCGGGAATTGCCATTCTGCCTTTCCCATCAATGGAATGTTGGTACTCGCCTATGAACATGCAGGTAAGGTGGGTTATTGGCGACGTAGAGTGAGTGAAATGAAAGTACTCTTTCATTTCCGAACCGAGGAGCCAACACAGGGTTAATACCCTTTATCAACAGTTTTGGTGAGTTATCCCCACTTCCATCCACCTTTCACCACTGTGCAGGTATTATACACCACTTTGCTTTTTATCACAACCCCCCTGCAACACCGTTTTACGCACAACTTATTCACACCACTAATCCCCCGCCTCATCTGAGGAGGGGGTGAGGGGGTGGTTATGATAAAAAAGCGGCGTGGATGCTCTTTTGCGGCCGCGACGCTATAGTATTGCGCCAAAATAAAAGGGCCAATCCATGCAGGTCTGGATTGGCCGTGTACATCCGCAGCGGTGGCGTTTGACTTTCCTAGGGTCCGCGCCCTTAGTTATTACGCGCCTGCTACGCCATCAGCCCCTCCCTCTCCCTTAAGGGTCAGGGCTTAGCTGCGGACAAAGAACTGTCAGTGATGCCTCCCCCAGTCAAAGCCGCATGATGCTCTGCGGCGTTGCCGGTTAACTTCCCGACGAGCAGCGGCCAGAATGGCCCGGTCTTCCCGCTCCTGTCGCTCTCGGGCCGCTTTTTGTGCCCGCAGGTACCGAGCATACTCCCTACCAGATACGACCATGCTCCGTTCCCCTTTTTCCGAGTTTGAGTTATGGCGTGGTTTAAACCTACACCCAAAAAACCGCGGTGTCAACCGCGCTTTTTTGGGATGATGTCCGGATCGCGGCCGTACTCGGGCATGATGATGCGTACGTTTTTTGATGATGGCTGGCGGCGCGCAAACAGCGCAGCTATCTCATCAATCCCCTTTTCTTTTGAAACGCCGATGGCTGGAACTTGCAATGCGTATGCCAGTGCGTTGGCCGTTGAAATGCCGATGCGCAAGGATACAAATGATCCCGGGCCTTTCACTGCCGCAATGCCGCGCACATCTGATAATGACACTTTGGCCTGCAAAAGCATGCGCTGAATTGACGCTAACAGCTTTTCCGAGTGCTTGCGTTCGGATTTGACGGTCTTTGTGCGGATGTCGCCCCCGGCATTGACCAATGCGATGACAAATGAGTCGCGTTCAGTTGTATTTAAATAGAGATACATCACGGTGATAGTAGTATTTCACAGCCAAAAAGTAAACCCCGCCTTTTCCAAGGGCGGGGCCTAATGGTTTGCGTGGTTCGGAAACCGATCACGCAGCTTCCGAGGAAAGTTCGGGTGCCGGGCGTACTCGCGGAACGCGCGGCGCTCAACGCCTTGCGGCGCGCGCAGCATTGCCTGCACAAACGCGCATGCAAGCTTATACAAGCCGATTGCAACAGCCCTTCCTTCCGCATGCTTGATGAGCGTCCTGATGTGCGGGATATACCGCTTGACGTACACCTGCGAAAGAGCCATGGCGCGCACCCACCGGTGCGTGGCCCAGTGGAGCATATACTCCTCTTCGCGCTCAAAGAGCTGAAGCCTTGAACGCGGGTACGCGTACCGCGCGAGCCGAGAAACAGCAACAAGGAAGAGTTGCAGCCCGGCAAGCACTGCGAGAAATTGGAGCACGCTTCGCCTCCTCTCAAAGACGGTGAAAAAAAGCCGGTACCGTGGCAGCATCACGATACCGGCGTACCAACCTCTGCATGGGACGGTAACTGGAGGAAGTCAGCCCCTGGCTGTGCTGCCCCGTCCCGCCGGCCGCCCTCTAACAAGCGGCCGCGCGCAGAGGCGCTACAAGAGGCCCATCACGTCGCGCATGGTGTAGAAAC
>JACOVK010000059.1 GCA_016177305.1 Parcubacteria group bacterium
CTCAAGGAGCGGTTGAATCTCCCGATTCTGGAAGCGCTCTCCGAGGTGGTCGTGGAGCGCAAGAAAGCGGACAGGGTGTTCAAAGAACTGGTCCGGAGTTTGTAGGAAAATTGGTGCAGAGTTTGTAGCAAAAAAAGAAAGGGCCTGCCCGAACAACAAGCAGACCCTCGGATTCGGCGGCGCTGCGGCGTCTATTGTGGCATGTTCTGCTCTACCGAATTTCAGATTTTTTCAACTGAATACGCTTGAACCTTGCACCGAGATTGACAGAACCGCTCAGACTGGCTCCACCTGGAGTATTGCTCGGCGAAGGCGTACTGCGCAGTTTCATCTCAACGCGATCCGACTCCAATTGAAGCACCAGCTCGCCACCATCTATACCCGGCACCTTAACCCTCTCGCCAGACCGGATGGCAACCATGGCGGCATGGTAGTCGCTGGCCAAGACCGTGATACTATAATCATAGCTGCGCTGATCCTCGTGATCCCAGGTTTCGATCTCCAAGGACACCTTGCCGTCCTCGACATACATCCGGCCGCGAGTCTGGCCTGTTTCCGGTTCTCCATCATTCCAAAAATATCGCCGCGCCATCGGTTACCTCTCTTGTGAGTGGACTTGTGCTAGTAATGCCTGGATCAGGCGTTGTTGTCGAAAAACGATATGATCGCCTACAGGCGGAGCTCATACTTCAGCTTGAGCTCGTTGGCCCGAAGCCAGGCCTCGCACCGCCGGGTAAACAAATACCTGTCATTCGCGCCACACATTTCGTGCTCATCGTCGATGGGACCAATCGTTGCATGAAAGAAATTTCTCTCGTCGCCAGGAATTAAATCGAACCCAGTCTGGGTCGGCTTGAACGTGTAATCTCGCCAGCCACCCGACCAACAACAGTCCCCCGTACCGGCGAATGTGATCACTCCTTCTTGGCCTGTGAACTTGAGAAAAATCCAGAGCGATCTCGTGGTTGTGGGTGACGTGAACTCGCCAGTATAGTCCAGCAAGAAACCTGGATCTTTCGAGGCGTCATTATGAGAAATGACTCTTTGCGACATGATCATCCCTCCTGGTTATGAAGCTATGGGAAAACAAGGCTCTTTGTCCAGCTTTTCTGATGAAAGGAACACGTTCTCTTTAATTATGGTCTACTACGTATTAAGCCAAGCGTCAAGCGCTTGACGTACAGACTGAATACAGTCTAAAATAGCCAAGAAAGGGAGGGTAAAAATCGAACTTTTCACTTTCACCGCCTACAGCAAGGAGGTGTTTCATGCAGGGCATTGAGAGGACGTACTGCGACGTTTGCGTCAACGCTGTGGTTGGGGCCTGGCGCGAGCTGATGGAAGCCACGGCCACCGAAGCGTTGCGCAAGGTGAACTACGGCAAAGGCGAGGCCCTGGGGAAGACCTTGGGCTTGGACGCCATTCCGGAGATCACCATCGCCGGCCGGCTCACGGCTTTTGACCAGCACGCCATCCTCATCACCGAGGAGCTGGACGAGCAAGCCCGCCGTAGGTGGCCCACTGACTCTGACCCGGTCCGCCAGCCGCTGATGTTCTTCTCCGACCCGACCGACCGCTCCATTGAGCTGGAGAAGTACATCCAGGAGATTTCCCAGCGCGACCCCACGGCCAAGGTCGGCGCCTTGATGCAGCGGTGCGACCGGCGAACGGTCTGGGAACAGGTGAGCAAGGAAAGCCCGGCCATCATCACCGGGCCGACCACATCCATCACGTGCGTGCGCAAGGGCCAGGTGGTGTTCTCGGTGATACTGAACTACGTGACCGGCACCATCTGCGTGGCCTCGGATATCGGGGTCTACTGGTACGAGCTCAAGCCGTTTGATGATCCCACGAACGAGGACCTCACCTTTGCCGGCATCGCCCGCCACGGCCAGCACCTGGTCTTCCCCAGCGTGCGCGAACGCCGCTTCTCGCCCGACGACTGCAAGCGGTTCGTGACCTTCCTGGGCAAAAAGGGCTACCGCGAGAACTTCGACGACAGCATGCTCTTCGTGGAGCAGCCGGACGGCTTCCTGCACCATTCCACGCCTCCGGGCCCGCCCCGCACCCTGTACCTCTCGGAACTGCAGAACGACCACGGAC
>JACOVK010000060.1 GCA_016177305.1 Parcubacteria group bacterium
GATATAAGGTGTGTCGCATAAGTACGCTTGTACGACACTATGGCAGGTAGTTTACCGGGTTGACCGGTATGCCATTCAAACGGATCTCAAGGTGCACGTGCGGCCCGGTCGTCAACCTCCCTGCCCCAGGGGTGCCGGGCGTGGCTCCGCTGCAGCCGATTGCCTGGCCCTGCACCACGTACTCGTCTTCCGCAACCAAGATGCACGAAACGTGGCCGTACACGCTGGAAAGCCCGTCCGCGTGGATGACGGAGATGTAGCTGTACCCGAGTCCCCCGTCAAACGCGCGCGAAACATAGCCCGAGCCGATTGCTTTGACCGGAGTCCCCTGCGGGGTCCGTATGTCAATGGCTGGGTGCTCAAAGTACCTTCTAAACGGGTAATCCGGATCATGAAACCCAGAGGTAATCGTGCGCCCGGGAACGGGCCACATAAACCCCTGGCCCGAGAGCTCGGACAGGGTTTTATCCCCGGACGCCTCAAGCTTGGCGCGCAACGCACGCTCCAGGCTGATGATGTCGTTGTTGATTTTTGCCTGCTCGGAGCGCACCTGGGACAAAAGCTCCTGGAACTTTGCCTCATCCGCCTGCGTTGCCTCCAGGATCACGTTTTTCGCGGTTACCTTCTCTTCCAGGACCACCTGCGTGCCTTGGAGCTGGTTTTTGAGCGCGAGAAGCTCAGCGCGTTCGTCCGCGAGGTCTTTTTTTTCCGTCTGGAGCTTTTCATGGACTGACTTGAGCTTCTTGAGGATGACGGACAAATCCCCTTCTACGGTTTCCAGGTACTGCGCCTGGTCAAAAAATTCCGAAAACGCGTTGTTGGCGAGCAGGATTTCTATGGGCGATTTTTGGCCGCGCTGGTGCAGGAGCCGGACGAACTCCGAGAGCTTCTCTTTTTGCCCGCTGATCTCCTCTTCCTTTGCCTGGATGCGCTTTTCGGTTTCCGCGATGGTTAGGTTTATTTCCGTAATTTCTTTCTGCTTGAGATCCAGCTTGAGCTTGGTCTGGTCAATTTCGTCCCCAAACTCGTCAAGCTGGTTCCGGATGGAGAGCGCTTCATTGCGCTTTGCCTGGATTTTGGATTCGTACGCGTCAACTTTTTTCTGGACTTCCTCAATGGCGGCCCGCTGCTCTTTTAGTTGCTGCGCGATATCCTGCACCTCCGGGTCTTTTCCGGTTGCCCCTTCAGCCTGCGCGCTTAAAGCGGACGGTTGCAGCAAAAGAATGCACACGACGAGGAGCGTTGCAAGAGTTTTGTTTGTATTTTGGGTCTTGAGCATACGTGGAGTATGCATTATATCACAAAACTCGCGTTTGCACAACAAAAACTCCGCAGGGGATACAGCGCCCACAATCAGGAAAACAGTCAGGCAAGCAGTTTTTGCGCGCGGATGACGCGTTCAAGCGTCTTTTTTCTTCCCAAAATACCCATCACCCCGAACACGTCCGGGGAACGCTCAAGCCCGGTTACGGCAACGCGCAAGGGCCACAAGAGTTCTCCTTTGCCGATTTGGCTTGATTCGCAGAACTCAAAGAAGGTTTTACGGATGGATTCCTCATCCCAATCCCCCTCATGGATGTTGCGGACCAGGTTTAACGCGGTTGCGAGCATCTCCAGGGCAAGACGCGCGTCCGATTGCTTGGGAATGAGAATCGCTGGATCATATACAAGCTCGTCTTTCCACAGGAATTCGGTCAGCGGCCTGAAGTCAGAGAGTTTCTCCATCCGGTCCTGGGCGAGTTTGACGGCGGTTATGATGTCATGGGGCGGGAAAGCGTCGCGGCCGCTTGAGCCTGTCCCGAGTATTCCCGAGGGATCCACGCCGCTTTTTGCCTCCACTTTCCCTCGCAATGACAGCAGAATACCAGCCAGTTCTTCCGCAGGCATTTTTTTGAGGTACTGGTTATTGAGCCAGTTGAGCTTGGCAACATCAAAAATCGGGTTTCCCTTATTGATCTTGGCAAGGTCAAACTGTTCAATGAGCTCGCCGCGGGAGAGCACCTCCTGCTCGGTCTTCGGGTTCCAGCCCAAAAGCGCGAGGTAGTTTACGAGCGCGTCCGGCACATAGTCCTTTTGGTACTCAAGAACAGATACTGCGCCGTTCCGCTTTGAGAGTTTTGATTTGTCCGTGCCCAAAATAATAGGGAGATGCACCCATACCGGAGCCTCCCAGCCGAAGTACTGGTACAAGAGCGCGTGCTTGGGGGTTGAGGGGAGCCATTCGTCCGCGCGGATGACGTGCGTGATTGCCATGAGGTGGTCATCCACCACGCTCGCCAGGTGGTACGTGGGAAACCCGTCTGATTTGAGGAGGACCTGGCAGTCCAGATTCGCGTTCTTAAAACTGATCTCGCCTTTGACCGCATCGTAGAATTTGGTTTCTCCCCCGGACGGCACTCTCATGCGGATGACGTGCGGCGTTTTGTCCGCCAGGTGCTTTTCCACCTCATCCGGCTCCAGGCGGCTGCAGCGCCCATCGTAGCGGGGCGGCTCTTTGCGCGATTCCTGTAGCTCGCGCAAAACCGCCAGGCGCTCTGTGGAACAGAAGCAGTAAAACGCCTTTCCCCGGTCAACAAGCTGCTTTGCGTGGTGTTGGTACGTTTCCAGGCGCTTTGACTGGGTGTAGGGCCCCTTATCCCCTTTCTCCTGCCCGTTTGCCGCCACCACGCCCTCATCAATGTCAATCCCAAGCCATTCAAGGGCCGAAAGGATCGCGCTTAAGCTCCCCTCCTCTTCGCGCGTTTGGTCCGTGTCCTCAATGCGCAGGATAAACGTCCCCTTGCTGTGCCGTGCAAAGAGCCACGCGAACAGAGCGGTGCGGATGTTGCCCACGTGCGGCTCACCGGTCGGCGAGGGCGCAAAACGAGTTCTGACGCTTTTAGTTTGTGCCGGCATACCGCTTGAATCCTTCAATTACCATGTTGGCCATGTGCTTTCGTTTTTCGTGCACTTTGCTTGCGACTCTTTGGGATGGCACCCATTCCCAGGCATCGGCTTCGCGGCCGTCAAGGGCAATTTGGCTGTCATCTCCGGCGTACGCAAGGTAAAAGATGCTCTGCGACTGCCCTTTGTAACCATTGCGCTCGCGGTGCCATTTTGTGGGGTAGGCGTACGTATGTTTGGCCGGATGCTTGCCAAGGATGCGCAGGTGGTTGGCGATGCCGGTTTCCTCGCGCACTTCCCGCAGCACGGCCTGTTCTTCGGTTTCGCCGGGATCAACCCCGCCCTGCGGGAACTGCCAGTGCGCTTCCCTGGTATCCGAGCGCTTGATGAGCAGGAATTCGTTGTCTTGGTTTACGATTGCGGCAACGACGTTTTTGCGGTACACGTTTGCCATCCTGAACCGCCATTTGGCGGACGACCACACAAACACTGCGGTCGCGTTCCAGATTCTTTTGGCGCGCGTTGGCTCAATGATGAGCCGCCAGAGCCACTCAAGGCCCAAGCGGCGGATGACGTACCGCGCGCGCTTGCGTTCTCCTGCGAAAAAATCCAATGTCCCGCCCACAACCATCGCGAGTTTGATGTTCGGCAGTTTGTCCAGATTCTGAAAAATCCACTTCTCCTGCTTGGGGCACCCGAATCCGACAAACAGAATTTTTGCGCGGGATTGGTTGATGCGGGCGAAGAGCTTCGCATCGCTCGTCTGCCATCTTCCCTGCCTGAATTCTACCACACCGCCTGACGCGTAGCCAACGATTTTGAGCCGCTTGTAGCGGTACCGCAGGTGCCAGGCCGCTTGCTCTGAAATTTTTTCATTGCGGCCGCCGAGCAGAAAAACAGGCCACTGTTCGCTCTCGGCAAGCGCAATGACTGACTGCATAAAGTCCGCCCCTGTAACGCGGTTTAAGAGCTTTTGGCCGAGGATGCGGGCTGCGATTTTCAATCCAAACCCATCCGGAAGCGCCATGTCCGCGTGGTTCAAAATGCGGCGCAGGTTGTGGTCCTTGTTTGCTTTAAGCACGATTTCTGGATTCGGAGTCACCAGGTAGTGCTGGTTTGAATCCTCAAGGAAATTTTTTACCTGGGCAAGCGCCTCGGAACGGCTTACGTCCGAAACTTCAACGCCGAGAATGTTGACTGATTTCATGAGTCTAGGATACCACGGCTGTGTGCATAAAACCAGTTGACTGTTTGATTGTATTTTTGATAGAATACAGGCGTTACAAATGCACATTGAACACGCCCTCGCACCACAGCAGCAGCGCCGCATCCGGCGGTTCCAAATCGCGGGACGTAGGAGCCAAACACTCCACAACACGGAGTATTTGGCGACCGAAAGTAGCCCACCGAATCGGCGGGCGATTACGCCGCGATAATGACGGGCTGGCCGTTTAGCCAGCACGCTTCGCCAGGAGCGTAGGAAAGCCGTGCGGACATTCCGCACGTGGATCAAACCGCCAATCTTCGTCCCAAGGAGGACAAGATGAAGACGATCCATCCGGCTTCGCGTACCACTCGAGGCCACCCCCATCAGCTGAATCACGGCACCATCAAGACGGCCAAGAAGAAGGTCACCGACGAGACCGGTCACCAGCTGAACGCCATGAGGGACACGGCCCGTTCCGGCGGCTAGCTGGCGCACCACGAGCGCCGCTTGAGGCAGATGACTGCCAATAGCAGCGGCACAAGAGCCCCCTCCATGAGTATCTGGAGGGGGCTCGCTTTTTTGTCCGCAGACCACCCCCTGGCTCCCTCCTCATTTGAGGAAGGGAAAGCGCATGTGATACAATAAATTATTATATGAAGCGATTGTGCGCTATCATTATCACCGCATCATTCCTCCTCTCTCCGTTTGACGGAGTTCTTGCCGCGCCGTTCAACCCGAACTTCATCATTTCAGACACAGAGCTTGAGGATTCAGATTCCCTTTCCCAGGACGCGATTCAGCGTTTCCTTGAGCAGAAAGGAAGCTTTTTGGCTGATTTTACGGAAGTTGTAAACGGCACGCGAAAGAACGCGAGCCAGATCATTTTTGAAGAATCCCAGCTCTACCGGGTGAGCCCAAAGGTGATTCTGGCCATGCTGCAAAAAGAGCAGAGCCTCATCACTTCCGCCTCCCCGAGCCAGGACCAGCTGAACTGGGCAACTGGATTTGGGATATGCGATTCTTGCTCAAAAAATGACCCGACGCTTGCCCCATTCAGGGGATTTTATAACCAGGTTTCCTTGTTCGCGGAAAAGGTGCGCGTGAATTATCTGCGCGACTTAAAGTCATTGGGCAAAACACTCACTGGCTGGGGCCCGAGCAGAGCCAAAACCACGCTGGATGGGTACGAAGTGACCCCCGCAAACAACGCCACCGCAGTGCTCTATACGTACAATCCCTGGCGCGGCAGTGATGCCGGAATCGGCGCTAACTTCAACTTCTGGCGCATCTGGCAGCGCTACTTTGTGCGCGACTACCCGGACGGTACCCTGCTCCAGGGAGAGGGCGAGGCAGGGGTGTGGCTCCTTCAGAACGGCAAGCGTAGGCCGTTTTTGACGCGCACGGCCCTGTACTCTCGCTACCATCCGGACCGCATCATACCCGTGTCCAAAAACGAGCTGGAAAAGTATGAAATCGGGGCGCCTATTAAGTTCGCAAACTATTCGCTCCTGCGTTCTCCCAAAGGCACGGTGTACCTTTTGGTTGACGATACCATCCGCGGGATCGCTTCCCGCGAGGTGTTCAGGACCATCGGGTTTAACCCGGAGGAAGTTGTCCAGGTGACGGAAGACGACCTTGCCTTGTACGCGAAGGGCGAAAACATCACGCTCGCGTCCGCGTACCCGACCGGAGCGCTGTTGCAGGACAAGAAAACCGGGGCCGTGTTCTGGGTGCAGGACGGAGAGAAGCAGGGCATCATTGACCGTACGATCCTCGCGAATAATTTCAAGAACGTGCGCCCCTCTCCGGTGCATTCGGATGAGCTTGTCAAGTATCCGTACATCGGGCGGCTTAAACTCGCAGACGGCACCACCATCACCAGCCCCGAGTCTAGCGCGGTGTACGTGATTTCTGATGGCCTGCGGCGGCCCGTGATTTCCGGAGAAGCGTTTGAAAAGCTCGGGTTCAACTGGGACGACGTGGTGGAGGTTCCGCAATCCGTGGTTGACTTGCACCCGCTTGGAGATCCGCTTGACTTGATTGTCACCTACGGAGAGGGAGAAATTTTGGGAGAAAACTAATAAATTGCCATCATGAGGCCAAGATTCCTCACCGCCAGAGGTAGCTCGGAATGACAATATGAAACTATGATTTCATACATCGCGCACATCCCTCATTCACCGCTCTTGCTCCCGCAAATCAGCCGGGGAAAGTTCCGGCAGTTCAAAAAAATGAGCCAAACCGTGGCCGGAATCGGGCACGACATCTACTCGCGCGGCTGCGACACGCTGATCCTCCTCTCCCCGTACGCAAGCCCGCACGAGGCGCACCTCTTGAACGTGTCTCCGCAGTTTACCGTATCTTTTGGGGCGTACGGGGAATTTTTGACCCGAGTACGGTTCCACGGAGAGCTTGCGCTCGCGTACCGCATCCGCCACGGGCTCGGAGACGAGTATCCGATTGTTTCCATTACCCGCCCGGAGCTTGATGGCGCTACCGGAGCCGCAGCGCTTGCGCTCGGAGTGCCGGAAGGGCGCGTGCGCCTCTTGCCCATATACCACGCCCAAAGCCCAACCCAGTATTTGCTGGAGTTCGGGAAAAAACTGCGCGACATCTTGGAGCGCACCGCCGAAAAAATTGCGATCGTCTCCCTTGGAGATATGTCCCGGACCTCAAAGCGCAACCGCGAAGCGGGCCGCAGGCTGGACCAGTCCATGCTTAAAAAACTTTCCGATCGGGACACCGCAGAACTCCTCGCCACGGGTCCGGATCAGATTGACGGCTTCTCTCTCGGGTGCATCCGGCCGCTCGCCGTGACGCTCGGCGTGCTTTCCGGCCAGTCATACGCGCCCGAAGTGCTCAACTACGAACAGAAGTATGGGGTGGGCATGCTTGCCGCCAGATTCATATGATCGCTAACATTGCTCCGCTCATTCGCCTACCCGCCCAGGCGGACGTGTTTGATTATTTCGTCCCCAAGGATTTGGAAAGCACAATCAAACCCGGGCAGCTCGTGAAAATTCCGTTCCGCTCCTCCAAAGTTGACGGAGTTATTCTAGCATTGGCCGCGCGTCAAGAATCAAAAAAATTCCGGGCCCGGCCCATTGATTCCATACTTGATCAGGCGCCAGTGCTGACCCAATCGCAGCTGCGCTTGATCAAGAAGTTCGGCGAGTACTACGTTGTTGCGCCCGGCAGAGTGGCGCGGCTTTCAGTTCCGGAGCGCCCCGAGCGCGCATCACGCGCCAAGCCAGGCGCATACGCACACATTCCTTTCGCCGTATCCCGAAGCCAGCTTCCTGGATTAAAAGAAGCAGCAAAACGCATTTCCCAAACTCGCTTCCTCCGCATTCAAGATGTATCTTCATTTGTTTGGCTGCTCTTGCACCTCATCAAACATTCGCGGCAGTCCCAGCTCCTCGTACTCGTCCCGACCATTGAAAATATTTCCGCTATCGCCGGAAGCGTACAAAAAGTTTGTTCAGGCAAACTCGCGGTCATCCATAGTGGTTTGGGCAAGAACGCGTACTGGAATGAGTACCAAGAGGTCGGTTCCGGCCGGGCGCGGATCATCCTCTCAACCAGGCAAGGCGTGTTTCTGCCGATTCAGCAAAACAGCCAGATTATTTTTTTTGATTCTACCAGCGAGGACTTTAAGCAGTATGACCAGCACCCCCGGTATGACGCGAGGATTGTGGGTATTTGGCTTGCGAACATAACCAAATCAAAGCTCTTGTTTGCGTCATCCTCGGAGGTTATCGCTGAAAAACAAACTGCTTTCCTGTCGCTTCCAGCGTCACGCAGCGCGCCAATGACCACGGTACTCGTGGATATGAAGAACGAAATGTCGCGCCGCGACTTCTCCGTTATCGCGGGCCAGACGCTTGAAGCAATCCAAAAAGCCCTCGCCCAAAACAAACGCGTTGTCGTGATTGCGTTGCGCCAAGAATCAGAGCGTGGGGTTTCGGTAATGGGCATTCTGGAAATATTGACCAAAGAGCTGAAAAATTGTAAAGTGAGTTCATCCTTAGGGCAGTTTGATGTGTTGGTAGCCACCCCGCAGGCTCTGGAAGGCTTAAAATTGAGCTCTGAAAAGAGAAACCTCGGATTACTGGTATTTGCCTCTATTGAACCTCTGCTCGCCATCCCGGACTACCGTTCCGGTGAACGGGCGTATTACCGGCTTTCGCACTGGCGCCTGCTCGCGCAAGAACTGGGTTTTGAGCGCATTATCCTGCAGTCCTACTCCCCGGACTCGCTTGCAGTGGGCGCGTTCGCATACGGAGCGTTTGAAACATTCAGAGCGGCGGAACTTAAAAACCGGAAAGAGCTGAACTATCCTCCTTTTAGCAAGCTAATCAAACTCTCGTATCGCGGCAACAATCAGAATTCAGTCAGTGAATTAAAACGCCGGCTCCCAAACGCAAACGGCCCGTTCACAGACATGCATAAACGGCAATCACTCCTCATCAAGTTGTCTCGCGGCGCCGAGCTGCCCGACCTTTCGGAGCTTGGGGAGGATTGGGTTATTGATAGAGACCCAGAAAACGTACTATGAAACTCCCCTTAGTTTACTATCCCGATCCCCGGCTCAATGAACCGTCAAAGAAAGTTGGCGAGTTTTCTGGTGTACAAAAATTGTGTTCAGATCTGATAGATACCATGGAAGCAGAAAACGGGGTCGGCATCTCCGCGGCCCAAGTTGGAGAGCCATTCCGGCTGGCCATCATCCACAAAGACGCGGATAAATCTTTGGACGGGCATCTGGCCATCATCAACCCTAAAATTTTTTCCGCTTCGCGCGAGTTGGAAGAAGGCGAAGAAGGGTGCCTCTCCATTCCGGGCGTGTTCGGGCAGGTTTTGCGCCATAAAAAAATTAAGGTGCGATTCACCGGCCTAGACGGTCAAGAACAAAAGATAAAAGCAACCGGCTTGTTCGCCCGCGTCTTGCAGCACGAGTTTGACCACATGGACGGCATCCTGTTTATTGCGCGCGCATCCAAAATCACCAAAGGCGAAAAAAATTTGGATGCCATGAAATTGTGAATATGAAAACGAGCATCACGTTTTTTGGCACGCCGGAGTTTGCGGTTCCGGCTCTCAAGGCGCTCATAGCGGCGCCGTTTTGCGATGTGGCGCTGGTAGTCACGCAGCCGGATAAACCCGTGGGCAGGCATCACTCCAGGGCAGTGCCCTCTCCGGTCAAGCGCATTGCGCAGGAAGCCGGAATTCCGGTGGTCACAGAACCACCCCCTAGCCCCCTCCTGGATACAGGAGGGGGAAGTCTTGGGGTGCTGGCCGCGTACGGAGAAATTCTTCCCAAAGAAATCATAGGCGCATTTCCGCTCGGCATCCTGAATATCCATCCCTCATTGTTGCCTAAGTACCGCGGCTCCTCCCCCATCCAGGCGGCCATCCTGAATCAGGACAAAGAAACCGGAATCACCATAATGAAGCTGGATGATAAAATGGACCACGGCCCCATTGCGGCCCAAGAGCGCGTCAAACTGAATCAAACCGAAACAGCAGGAGAGTTGCACGATAAACTTGCCCAAATCGGCGCAGAACTCCTCATCAAAACTTTGCCTGATTACATTGCGGGCCGCAGTGAGCTCAAGCCGCAGGATGAATCACTGACCTCGTACACGCAGAAATTAACCAAGCAGGACGGCCGCATTGACTGGTCAAAAACCTCGGGCGAAATCAACGCACAGGTGCGTGCTATGAATCCTTGGCCAGGCGCCTGGACAGAATGGGAGGGCAAAAAACTTATTATTTGGTCAATACGCAAAGACGAGACACCGGCCAAAGTCCAGCTTGAAGGCAAAAAACGCATGAGTTTTGAAGCGTTCATGCGCGGGCATCCGGATTTCGGGATTCCGACGATGCAGAAAGGTGCCTAACGCCTTTTACCGGTTCTTTTTAGTCACGTTGAATCCCAGGTACCTGCCGGTTGCGAGCCGGGTCTGCGCATCTATCGCAGGGATTGAACCAAAGAGGATCATGTTAACCGGGAACAGCGCCCACTGCAGGAGCATGTAGAGGTACCGGTACCTCTCGCCTTTTGGCGCTGGGGGGAGGAGCACAATGGAGAGGATTGCGGTGGCGAACAAGCCGACCAGGGCAGTGGTTAAGAGCCAGTCCAAGACAAACGGCGCGTTCTGGGCAATGACCGTCTCCTGCGTTCCGCGGTCCGCGAAGTAAAGGGGCAGCCGCCCCAGCAGGATGATCAAGATGGGAGCCGTTGCCCAGGAGTACATGCCCTCTGCCACGTTGAAGAAGTACTTGAACTTTTTCGCGAACGGAATCTCTTTGTTGCCCCTAAAGTGCCACACCATGTACGGAAAGTGCTCAATGCCCCAGGCCCAGCGGCGCTGCTGCCGGTACACCGCGGCGAGCGATCCAAAAAACGATCCGGTCTCTACGGTGTCCATGGAAACCGGGACGTACATGGGGGTCACGGTGTAGTCCCCGTGGCAGTGCAGGAGGCACTGCAAAAAAATGCGCGAGTCTTCGGTCACGAGGTCCGGCTCCCAAAACCCGACCGCGACCAGAGTCTTCCAACTCATGCTGTGCGAGGAAAACGTGAACAGCCTATCCGGACGCGAGAGGTCCGTTAAAAGCCAGAACGTGGTGCCGTTTGAGATGGTGCGCGTGATGGGGTTTGATTGCCAGATGTTGTTGTTGAAGAGCGCCACGGGCTGGTAGCTCGTGTGGTGCGGTTTTGGGTGGGTCAAAAATTTATAGGCCAGATGCCCGAAGTACTCTTTGTGGACGATGGTATCAATATCAAACGCTGATACGATAATGCGTTCGTACGGGATGCCGAGCTTGTCAATTTGAATTTTTGCCTGCCGGGCGGCCCACACGTTATTGGAGCCTTTGCCGGGCTGTTCGCCCGGAAGCCCTTTGGGGTGCACCGTCACCCAGAATTTGAAAAACCGATGCCCGTACTTTTGGCGGATTTGCTCGGCAATCGCAAGGCCGTTTTCCTTATCCCCTTCCTCAACTCCGAGCGCAACCATAAATTTCTCTGAAGGGTAGTTGCTCGCGACGAGCCCTTTGAAGGTAGTGTCCAGCACCTCAAAAGATTCCTGGTACGTAGGCAAAAAAATCAGGTGGTATAGATCATTCCAGGCTGACTGCATCCCGTCGCGCGAAACAGGATTTTCCCCTTTGAGCTTTGCGAGCCAATCTATGAACGTATCCCGCCTGAAATTTCGGTACGAGTTGAACAGGTACACGAGCCAGTATATTGCTTTGATGAGCCAGTACAAATCAAACAGGATGATGAGGTAAATCGCGATCAAAGGTGCGAAATACGACAGCACGATTGCGCCGGCAAACGTCCCCCACACCAGGAGTGCGGGTATGGTTTCCAGGAAGCGGTACAAAGGCTTGTGGGAGAGGCGCGGCATAGGCTACTCCAGTTTAGCGAGCAGGCCTTTTGTTTTAACGTGGCTGAACATGCGCCCAAAAAACCATGCGCCGAACAGGAGGTACAGCACATTGAGTCCGCTGGCCCACCAAATCGCGTCCCAAGGAAGAACGCCGGTCGCGAGCACCTCGCGCATGCCCTCAAAAATGTGCGTGAGCGGGAATGCGAGGGCAATGGGCTGGACCCAGGAGGGCAGAATGGAGAGCGGATAGAACACGGCCACAATGGGCTGGAGCACGAAGCTCGCCCCGAACGCCAGCACCTGCGCGTCCGTGCCGAACCTGAACACCACGCCCGTGATAAAGAGCCCCAAGGCCCAGGCAAATACCAGGAGCAATCCGGTAAAAGGGATAAGGGAAAATCCGAGCGTAAAGATGTTGAACGAATACAGCAGCGCGCTCAACGCGCCCATCACCACGAGCGTGATGGCCACCTTAATGACGCCCACCAGAATTGACGCGATGATGAACTCCGCGTTGGTCATGGGAGACACGTACAGGTTCACGATGGAGCGGCTCCAGATGTCCTGCAAATAGGAGATGGCGATGTCCTGCTGGGCGCGCTGGAACAGCATCCACAGCGTAATGCCGCCAAGGAACATGCCCACAATGCTGGCGCCTTGGGTCTCAAACGCGCCTTTTTGCAGGTACACGGTAATGAACCCCCACACCGCGAGCGTCACCACGGGCCAGTACAGAATATCAAGCCAGCGCGGGACTGACTTTTTCCAAAAGTAGAGGTGGTGCAGAATGATTGCGTTGATGCGGTGCAGTTTCATATTACTTTTTTGCCGCGCCTTCGCGGGCGATTTTTAAGAATACGTCCTCCAGGTCCGGCTCCTGGATGCTGATGTCGCGGATTTTGTGCCCGGATTTGAACAGCGCGCCCAGGATATCCGGAATGTCTTCGTTTTCCGCGGTTACCTGCAATGTGTGGTCGGAAATCTTCCCCTTAATGTTCCGCTCTTTCAAAAACGCGGCCAACTCCTTGGGGTCTTGCTCAAACGTCACGCGCAGATCATGGTTCGGGATGAGCCGCGTGAGCTTTTCCGGAGTGTCATTTGCCACAATTTCCCCGTGCGAGAGGAAGATGACGCGGCTGCACATGGCCTCAATCTCGGCCATGTTGTGCGAGGTGTAGAGCATGGAAATTCCACGGGTTCGGTGGATCTCTTTGAGGATTTCCCGCATTTTGGCGGCGATGTCCGGGTCCAAACTTGAGGTTGGCTCATCCAAGAGCAAAAGTTCGGGATTGTTGAGCAATGCTTTTACCACCATCACGCGCGTAAGCTGGCCGGATGACAAGGTCACCGCCTTTTTGTCCTTAAGGTCATACGCCTCAAACTCTTTGAGCAATTTAGTGATGCGCTCCGTTCCGGTTACCCCATAGAGCATGGCAAAAACCTTGAGGTTTTCCCATACCGTGAGGGACCCGAACAAATACACGTACGCCGAGGTAAAATTCATGCGCCCCAGCACGGTTTCCCTGTTTTGGAACGCATCCATGCCAAAGAGCTTTATGCTGCCTGCATTCGGGGTGATAATCTGCAGAATAATCTGGATGGTGGTGGTCTTGCCTGCTCCGTTCGGGCCCAAAAAACCGAGGATTTCACCTTTCTCAATAGCAAAAGAAATGCCCTTGAGGGCATCAAATGTTCCGTAAGACTTCTGCAGATTGCTTACTTCAAGAATAGGCATGTGCTGGATTGTACCATAAAATTGCCCATAGATCAAACCGGCCCGCCGAGTCGGCGGGCCGGAGTCAATCTGAATTAATTTTGCGCAATCACCAGTTTAAGGCTGGCTGCTTCCGGAAGCGCCGCAAGCAGAGATTCCGGGACATAGACGATGTTTACCCACTGGTAGAGAAAAGCCTCAAAATCGGCGGCAGATACAATGGGCCGCTTTTTGCCGTCGCTCACGACGTACACCGCGGCGGAATCGCCCTTTACCAGCGTGCCATCCGGATAGGTTAGGGCAGTGCCGGCTGTGAGCGCATCAAACTGCGCAGGACTGATAGTGGCTACATTCTTGAACTTGAACGCGCGCTCATTGAAGATGGAAGCAGACGGAATCACGCGGCTCGTTCTGTTCTCAACGTAGTATACCGCAGGTGCGCCCGCAAGTTTTACGAGATCGCCGGTGTAGCGGGCATCCGTGGAATCAATCACTGCAATTGAAGGGTAGCCCGCGAGGAATCCGAATTCCACCTCAACTACGTCGTTGAATGAGTAGCCGCGGCCAAAAAAGATTGCCTCAGAAACAATTGGAGCGATTCCGCCGGAAGCGGACACGCGGTACACCGCGGGATTGCCTAGTTCTTTGGCAAGCGTTCCTGCGCTGAATAAGACGTCTGTTCCCTGTTCGTACAGAGCAAGTTGGTTGCTTGAAGGCAGGGTAACCACGTCATCCCAGTTGAACTGGGATTCAAAAATCGCAGCTGAACGGATGAGGTGCTTCTGGTCAGCGCTAATGTGCCACACCGCAGGTGAATTTGGAGCCTTAAGCAAGGTGCCGTTCGGGTACACGCCGACCGCGCTTCCAAGCACCTGGCCCTGGCTTGGGGCAGTATTGTCTTCCGTGCCCGGAGCAGGAGGATTCACAAAGCTCAAGAGCCCGAACAAGGTAAAGTGGTTAGTGCTCGCGGTTACGGTTCGCGTGGTTGCGTTAATGGTTGAATCCAGCGCAACCCATGCATCCGTGGTCTCATTGAAGTATGCAACGCGCAGTTTGGACGCGTCAGTGGCGCCGAGCTGCGTTGCAGTGTACGTAAAGCTCAAGGTTACGGGTTGGGTGAACGTGGTCACCGCTGCTCCGGAACTCGCCGCCACAATGTTCACGATGCTTGAGCCAACAACGCTTCCAATGCTTGATGCGAGCGGAGCGCTTGCAATTTGCGAGCTCGTGGCCTCGGAAACTGAAATCGTGGTGTTGCTGGTGAACGTTCCCTGCGGGACCGTCACCGTGGAAGTTGTTCCGCTCGGCAAGGTTGTGGAGAGCGAGCCGCCGCTTTCTGAAACCGTCTTTGCTGAAGACGTGGTGGTTTGCGTGCTGGTGGTGCCCCCGCCGCCTCCGGAAACCGGGGCAGTAATCACCGCATTCTGCTGGGTCTGCAGGCTTGCCTCGTTGCTTACGAGAGAGCAGTTTGCCGCAGTGTCGCAGATGTAGATGACTGCATAGTAGTTAGAGCCGGCAGACAGGCCCGAGAGCGCAAGCGCTGCCGTGCTTGCGGTTCCCAGGTTTGAGTAGCCTGAAGTTGATTTGCTGATGAGGGTTCCGTTTGCGCTGGTTACGCCCAAAGACGTTGACCAGTAGAATTTGTACGTTGAAAAATCAGACGCGCTGTACGTGGAGGTCCAGCTGAAGTTTGCTCCGGTCTGGCCGCTTGATGCTCCGGCGAGCGTGGTGATTGCCGGTGACGGGACCAGCGTATCAATGGTGAGCGTGTTTCCCGCAACCGTGCCAAGCGCATTAGCCGCGTAGTCAGGCGCGTTGCTGATGGTTATTGTTGCGCTTCCGTCTAGGTACGCAGCCGCATCATCCGCATTTACGGTGTAGGCATAGGTCCACATGGTCCGGCTGGTTCCGGAGAGCGTCAAATCTGTTGCCGCGACATCAGTCGTTCCCTGCTGGTTGATGGCAATCTGCGGAGTTGTGCTGATCGGTTCAGAGAACGTTGCGGTAATAGTAAGCGCTCCCGTTTTTGCGGAGGTGACCGCCGCGCTGTTCTGGGTGTAGGCAATTGATGCGGTCGGTGCAAGCGTGTCTTTTGTCCAGGTATTCAAAGCAGTGCGGCTCCCCTGGTTGGAAAGCGGATTTGCGGATGTGTCAAAAATACCGCTGCCGTTGATGTGCACGTACAAGGTATTTACGGACTGGCCCCAGGTGGAAATAGTGTTGATGTCCGCCTGTGCGAGTGTAAACGTAACTGTTGCGCTGTCCGTGGTGGAAACCGTTGCATTATCTAAAGTCAGGCTGTTGCCGCCGCTTGATGCGTCTGCAAGCGTAATCTGGCTTTTGACTGTTGCGGACACGTCAATGGTTTCGTCAAAGACAAGCGTCAAAACGCCGGTTGAGTGCACATAGGTGTTTGAGCTGGTTTGCATCTGGGGCGGAATGCCGTCTGTGGCGGTGTACCGCACGGTCTCGGTCGCGTCAGAATTTGTGGTAAGCGTGTTTCCGCTTGAAGTTACGGTCACGAGCACCCAGTATGCGCCTGGAGTGTGCGAAGCTGAAACCCGGATGTTGGGCCCGGAAATAGACGTGTCTGTGACGGTTGCACCAGTCAGGTCCAGGCTTGTGCCGTCTGACAACGCCACTGCCGTGGTGCCCGTGAATCCGTGCCCGTTAATGGAGGTGATGGAAACCGCGCTTGCGTTGTTGCCCGTGGAAGGCGTGACACTGGTCACGATCGGGCCAACCGTAATGGTTGTGGTGTCAGAAGTTGCTGGAGTTCCGTTGGTTGAAAAACTTGCCTCAATGGAGTGGTCCGTGCCGGTAAAACTATTCCCGGCCGCAACAGTCGCGTTAAAAGTGATGATTTCCGTGGTGCCTGAAGCGAATGCCCACTGGACCGTGTCAGAATCAACCGCACTCGCGGTTGCGGCATTGCCGGAGACCGTTGCCGTAGAACCAGAAACAAAGGCAAGGTTAGCGGGAAAATCAACCGTAAGCGCGGTTGCCGCGCTATCGCCCAAGAAGAGCATGCGAAAACTCAATTGGTCGCCTGGTTCCGCACGGACCGTAGAATCATAGGTTGAAGCGGAAGAATACGTTGGATGCGTATTGTTCTTGGCGCGCATCTGGATGGTGCCCGCAAACGCGTCAGTCGCGCCGAACACAAACACCGCGAACACGCCCGCGATCACGAGGGTTTTTGAAATGGAGCGGATTGAAAGGTAAGAGTGGTTCATAGAGTGATGTCATTGGGTTCAAGCGTCGCGGCCGCAAAGGAGCGTCCACGCCGCCGCCTCGCAATGACAGCTGAATTTAATTGACGGTTATATGCGCCTCCTGCTCATCATCACCCACCAAAATGGTGTAGGTGCCTGAACTAATGGCAGCAGGAATTTCCGCAGTCAGCACGCGCTCGTTAATCCGGGAAAGACTTTCCAGCGCATGCACTTGTCCGGAACCAGCCTTGCTCAATAAGAGCTGGAGGTTCTCGTCCAAATGTATGCCCTGCAAGACAATAGTTCGTTTTTGGCCGGAGCGCACCACGCTCGGAGTGCTCGCAACCACGATGGCGCGGTTTTTTGAGGGAAAGACTTCAAACGACAAGGTGCCGGAAACCTGCTTGCCCGCTTTGTCGTACAACCCAACCGTGTACGTTCCCGCATCCAGGCCAGCTGGGATGCCCGCTTCCAAAAGGTCATTTGAAACCAACCGCCACGCCATGTTCCGGCCTGTTTGGAGCACCGCAAGCCGCGCAATGCCCGCGAGGTCTTCCCCGGCAATGAGCACGCCGGTTCCCAAATCTTCATAGGCGCGCCGGGGGTTCATGCTGTACGCTTTCGGGGCAACGTAAGGCTCTTTGGCAATTGAAACGCTGGAGCGCTCCAGCGTGGAATACAGGCTTACCGCGGACCGGCTTTTTAGTTCAGAAAAACCGTTCGCGGAAACTGTTACCGCGCTCTCAAGCAGCGGAGCCTCGCCGTTTGCAAATGAGGTATTCTCGGTTATGCTCGTCTGCCAGGAGAAGTCAAGGAACTCACCCGGCAAAAGCTCCGGAACCGCGACTCCCTGCTTGGTGAATAATGCGTCACCCGTTACGCCCAGGGCGCGGCTTGAGAATGAGCCTTCGCGGTACGCGTCCAAGGCGTTCGTTTGCGCAGCCACGCGGATGCCGCGTATGGCGTCCGGATTGTCCGCGGAAAGCCGAATCAGCACAAAGTGCTCAAGCGCGTCTCCAGGCTGCGCAGCCGTTGCCAACTGCCACTCGGTTTCTTTGGCCGAGAGGTTGCGCACCAACTGCCGCACCTCAAGCGGGAGCTTGTTTCCGGCAATGTTTGCCTCGCGGACGAGGAAGAATAACACTGCCGCAAGCACGCCGAGTGCGGCAATTTTCTTCACATGCATGCGGATGTAGGTGAAGGCGCGCATACGGTTAGATTATGAAGAGCTGGATATCGTACGTAACCACAGCTGGGAACGTTGCCTCATTGTCATCTGCGGTCACAGTGATGGTCTGGCTGCCGGTTGCCCCGTTTGCAAAATACGTAAACGTGACCGTGACGCCGTTCTTGGTGCTCGCGGTAATCGGCGACACCGGGCTCGGGGCAACGGAAATGGCTCCCGTGGAAGGCGTTGCCGTGTAGTCCAGATCCTCATCATTCACATCGGTCAGGTCAAAAC
>JACOVK010000070.1 GCA_016177305.1 Parcubacteria group bacterium
CAACCAAACATAGTCTTAAATAAAAGGAGGTAATAAGCCTATGTGAATAACAAGCGTCCTTTGACAACCAACCGAAGTTAAGTAAGTTTCGCTCATAAATCGCATAATCCCGGAAAGGAATGAAAGCGATGAGAGCTTTGTTCGCAGTGGCGGTAGCATTTGTCATCCTGACCTTGCCCGCACAAAGTGCGCAGTACGACGGTTTCCAGTTCCCTTATAGGGAAAAGTGGGATGTTGGGTGCAACGGCTTCTGGAGTGACTGCCGCCAACCTTGGCACCTTGCAGAAGATGTGCTGGCGCCCGCCGGAACCACGGTGTTTGCGCCCGCTGGTGGAACAGTGAAAGAGGCCCAGTGGCGTAACGGCTATGCCTACACTGTTGTAGTTGAAGTCAACACAGGCAGTGAGGTGGTCTGCTACGTTATCGGCCACATGGATGAACGCCTGCAAGTGAAGGCCGGGGATGAGATCATGCGAAATGATCCGATAGGCTATCTTGCGAAGCGTGGAGAGAATGGCGGCGACTATGACCCTCACTTTCACCTTGGGATTCATAAGGGATCATACGCCACAGGACTCTCAAGTTGTGGTAGTGAGTGGGTTTACGCCGGATATACCAGCTGCCCGACTATAAAGGGAGACTGGTACAATCCAAGTGAATTCATCAACTCGCATCGCTACGACCAAATTGCCATCGGCCAGTTCCCTCCCTGGGGCATCGCGGGCCTTGACGCGGCACAGGTTGGCCATAAGTTCAGGGACGCGCGGGATGCGCCGAACCGGTTCCTGGACGCGTACCGCTCCGCCGGGTTCGTGAATGTGTCCATGACGCCCTACGACAACGACCGGAATGAACAGTACGAGGGCAGGTACGTGCACTGGTGGACGGTTCAGCCTCCATCGGGCGTGCAGGGACCCTCTTCCTCGGCGCTCGTGCAGGATGTCAAGCTGCGCGCTGAACGCGGCAATGGCGCCAACGTCTTCGTGCGAGAAGAAGCGCTGCTCATCTACAACCCGCAGACCGGCATGACGTACATCGTCAAAGAAGGATTCTGGGGACTGTACATGGAGCGCAACGGCGTGGTCACCCTGGGCGCTCCGGTCGGCGACGAAGAGCTGTTGAGCAACAAGTCCATTGAGCAGCACTTCCAGCGCGGCTGGTGCTTCTGGGACCCGAATACCGGCAAGCTTGAGGCGTACGACAAGAGCGGAGCCGTGATACCGAAGTACGCAGTCAACTACGTGACTGTTGGCACAAACGGAGATGGCGCCTACGCCCTGGACGAGCCAGAGCCAGACCCAATCATCCCGTTCACTGGCGTAACGCTCGTGGTCATGCCTGCTGAACCCGGGCACATCTACCGGCTCTCCCGGGGGCAGGAGCAGATGACGCTCAACCTCCAGTTGAACCACGCGGGCGGCAACGCGCCTTTCACTTACCGGTTCTACAAGGGTGACGCGCTCATTGCCCAGGGCGCTGATCCGTTCTGCTCGGCAACGCTTGCCCCGGGAATCCACGCCATCCGGGCCAGGGTTGAGGCTGGCAGTGGCAACACGGCGCAGTCCCATGAGGTGAGCCAGCAGGTTGTGGTGGAAGCAGCTCCCAAGAGCGACTGGGGCGTGCCGTTTGAGGTGCGCATCGCGGACATCACATCAGACGGCGTGTACCTCTACCTGTCCGGAGCCTGGATCGCCGGGCCAAACAGCGGCAAGGGGTATCTTGGCCGGACGAGCCAGAGCAGCCCAGGCCAGGTTGAGTCTTTTACATTCAGCTCCGCGTTCAACGAGATCCTGCCCAGGGACGGGTATTTGTTCGCAGCAACCCAGGGCGGACTGGCTGTGAGCGCTGATCGCGGCGCGAGCTGGACTGTGGTCTTCGGAGGCGGGACTGCATATGACATCGCCCTGGCGCGGGGCGACCGGTTCAACGACTGGCCGATCCGGATTCTGATCGGCGTTTCCGGAGGAACTCCCGTGTACCACGGCTCCTGGCACCCGCGGGAGCCAGCAAGCTTCAGCGTCCAGGGAAGCATCGGCGGATTCGGTCCGTACACCATCGCCACGAGCGCGCGCAACCGGGACGAGGTTATGATCTACGGATCGGGCTGGGGCATCAACACCAGGCAATGGCTCCTGGGCAACACCATATACAACATCGGCTCCATCCAGAACACCGGCACGGGCCGGGCCTGGGATGTATACGCCACGGACGCCGAGGCGTTCGTGGCCACACAGCGGAATGCTGGCGACAACGTCTGGTACAACCCCAACTGGGGGTTCAAGTACGACTGGGTAAAGGTCCGCGGCATCCCGGCGGGCGAGGACGTGGTCACGTTCGCACCCATCAACGGACTGGGGATCTGCGGGCTGACCCAGACCGGCGCCTTGTACCGCGCCACAAACGATCGCACCCGTTGGGAAGCGGTTCCGGGGTTCAAAGAAGCGCTGGGACTGGACATTGCGGCTGGCCAGCGAGCCCTGTGTATGCAAGGTTCCGGCCAACTAGTGCTCATCGGCGCCGAGCGCGGCCTGCGCGTGCTGGCGGCTCCGAGCGCCAAGCCGGTGATCGTTGCCGAACAGGCTGCGCCTGCTGCGTCCGAACTTTTGGAAAACTACCCCAATCCCTTCAACGCGGAAACGCACATACGATTCCGCACGTATGAAACGCAACATGTCAGGCTGCGCGTCTACGCCATCACGGGCTCGCTCGTCGCCACACTTGCGGACGAGACCATGCCCGCGGGCATCCACACCGTGATTTGGGGAGGATCACGCTATGGGAACGGCGTCTACGTGTGCGCGCTGGAAGCGAACGGCCAGAGAGACATTCGCAAGATCACACTGCTCAAGTAGCCGGAGCAGAGGAGGAACAGCCGTTTTTCGGGCAGGTATGCCAATACAGGTACCTGCCCGCTTTTTTATACACAGTGGCACGGCGCGTTCGGGCATGGTATAGTAACAGCCGTTATTAAGCAACTATTTCTATGCCCCACAACCCGCCCCTAGTCCTGTACGTTGAAGACGACGGCATGCTCCTCACCATGTACAAGCAGTTCTTCACCATCCACGGCTTTGCCTTTGAGGGAGCCGCGGACTTCAAAACCGGCAAAGCGCTCATTCCGGAAAAGATGCCGGACCTGGTGCTCCTTGATCTGCTCCTGCCGGACATGTGGAGCGCAATCCCCAAAAACGTTGACCACGAGCTTGGCTTGGATATCTTGAAAGGAGTCAAGGCAGATCCAAAAACGCGCAACATCCCGGTGATCGTGCTCTCCAACATTGACCAGCCGAGCGTGGTTGCGAAAGCCAAGGCGCTCGGGGCCGAGGACTTCCTGGTCAAGGCGCACGTCGTGCCCAGGGAGGTGCTTGCGGCGATCAAGAAAATTTTTGACGCACGCGGCATTCCCCTGCCCGAGAAGCGGGTGCCGAAAACATAGCAGGCCCAGACACGGAGACCAAAAGGCAGGAGGCATGGCACACGCATTCCTTGCGGGTATGGGCCGAACGTGCTATGGTAATTTCAGTTATGCGCCAGAATCTGA
>JACOVK010000062.1 GCA_016177305.1 Parcubacteria group bacterium
ATGACTATTGTACCAATCCCCGCATTATCTGTACAATTAAACACGTACGTTCTCTCTGCCGGGCTGTAGCGCAGTTGGTAGCGCGCGTCGTTCGGGACGACGAGGTCGTGGGTTCGAGCCCCGCCAGCCCGACAGAGCGAAGGTATGCACCATAAAACCGCCCCAGGACTTGTCCCGGAGCGGTTTTACGTTAAGCGATATTACTCGCGCTCGCGAGGAGGGCGAGCTTCATTGACTACGACTGCCCGGCCGCCAAAATCGGTTCCGTTCATTGCGTCAATGGCTTTTTGCGCTTCCTCATCGGAAGACATTTCCACGAACCCGAAGCCTTTGCTCCGGCCCGAGAACTTGTCCGTGATGACGGTTGCGCTGGTAACCTGGCCGTGTGCGCCAAACGCCTGAGACAGATCGTCATCAGTTGTCTGGTACGGCAGATTGCCCACGTAGAGTTTCTTTGCCATAGTATGGATGCTTGGTGCTGGAAACAACACCTACATCTGACTTAACCTGTTTCGACCACGCATCCAACTAAGAAGAGCCGCCATTGCGGCGACTCTTTCAGAAAAAGAATGCGAAAAACAAGGCACTGGTATACTAGCATGGATGCGGAAAAATGTCAATGGTGTGTAGCATCGGAAATTTTGGACGAAAAAACCCTGCCGAGCGCAAAACCCGGCAGGGCGCCAAACACGGTGGTTACGCTGCTCTGCGCATGGATTCCTGCGCTGCAGCCGATTGCGGCCTGGGAATATCCTGATCGCGCCACTCGCGACCGCGGTCCCTTAAGTCGCGTGCATACTCCAGGCACTCACGGCTAAGCTCCGGCCAAGCGCGCAGATAGTGCGCCGCGAGGAACACGAGATGCTGGGTCCCGGCGATGCGCCGCTCCTCGCTGTCCTCGGGCGCGTCCTGGGCGCGCGATCCGTACCGGGCCGCGCGCTCCGCAATCCTGAATGGCCCGTACGCTTCTCCCTCCTCTTTGTTTTCCTCCTTGATGTCGGGCTGTGGCTGCGCCCCCTCGGCCGCAATCCGCAGTTCGTCCTCGGAGAGGTCAGCGCCAACTGCAGAAGCAAGCTCCGCGATCTCCTCGCGCAGCTTCGCTCTCTCGTTGTGTATGTCCGGGTTCTCCCCGTAGACGTGAAGTGGAACTTCTCGCTCCATACTGCTTCCAGTATACTCCCGAAAATTGAAAAAGTAATCCACACGCCCGGTGAGATTCGGTAATAATTGATGCAACGCATTTGCCAATCTCGGCAAACCTCACAGGGATTCAGGGTCCATCCAAGCCTCAAGCCCTGCTTCGCTTGCCACGTACCCGCGGATGTCTGGGTCCGCGCCCTTTTTGATTCCTACATGCAGATGCTTGCGCTCGTTGTCCGTGTCTTTGCCTTCTTCTCCAAGCAATGCAATCTGCTCTCCGGGGGCGATGTAGTCCGCGGCTCCGTGTGCAACGCTGGCAAGGGCAACATGGCCGTACACCACGCGAATGGATTGGCCTTCGTACTCGCACGCCTGCACCAGCACGCCTCCGTACCCACTCGCCGTGCGCTTGCTCGCCAACTCGCCCCCGCAGATGGCAAATACCGGAACAGCAATCCCCTGCTCGCTTGCAAACGTTTCATAGTCAGTGCCCGTATGATACCCGCTGAACCGCTCCGGCTGCACAGGAGAATTTTCTGCGGTGATGTAAATGCCGAACGGCTTTTTGGTGATGCGGCTTCCTGCATCATCAATCGCACTCACAAAGCTTACCATATCATTGTGGAAAGACAGGCTCTGGATGAATAACTCAAACCGCGCTTGCGGAAATTCGGGACGGTACGAAAACACGTAAAATAAACTAGGGCTTGCCGAGCTGAACCTGATGTCCGTGAGCTTGTGTTGGGCGTTCCTCCAGCTTGGCTGGTGCGGAAAGTCGGCAACGCCCGCCTTTTTTGCTATCTCATAGCGCACCGCATCATGGCCATGCACTTCTGTTTCTTCGCGGTTCAGGATGTCAACGGTCTGAAGCGTCAAAAAGCTGCTTGCCTCAAAGTACCGGATAAATATCTGCGACTGCTCGCGTGCGGTGTCCTCCGCCCCATTGGAGTCGTAGATATTAATGCTCTTAATCTGGGGCACGTACTCAACCGCAAACCCGGTCGGCACATCCGCGGAAAACCTGAACACCGGGTTGTACTGGGAAAAATCAACCCTCTCCGGCTCCGGCTCGGCGATTGGCGCATTGCTTTCATCACGAACCGCAGTACCGTTATCATCAGCAATAG
>JACOVK010000065.1 GCA_016177305.1 Parcubacteria group bacterium
GTACTGGTCCACATTTCCGCTGGCTGCCGACAGTTCAGTGAGTACAATATCCAGCTTTTTCATAACTTTGTCTTGACTGGTATATATTTCGTCTTTAAGCCTGGATTCAACCTGGGCCAAATCCGTTTTCATGGCAACGTTTTCAACCACAAAATCAGCAAGCTCAACAAAATCTCCCACGGTAAACGGCTGGCGAAAATCTTTTTTAGTTGGTTTAAACATAAGTTTCGTTAGTATAGCAAAAATATGAAGCCCGCGCAAGAAAATTACCTCTCAATGACAAAATCCTGATACCTGCCTTGCGCATCACCCCACATGGCTTTGACATCGTCCACCTGCGCATGCGTTGGGCCGTTCTTGCACCATTCAATGAGCTGGCGGATAGCGCCCTCTTCTCCCTCTGCTTCTATGAGCACGGTGCCGTCCCGCTCATTACGCACAAACCCAGAAAGCCCGAGCTCGCGCGCCTTCCCGCGCGTTGAGTACCGAAAGGCCACCCCTTGCACGAGGCCAGATACGGTGATGGTACAATGCTGTTGCATAACGTGCTTCTATGACGGCAGCCATTGCGCGATGCGCTTCGCGAGTTCAGTTTGATGTTCTGTAAAACTATGGTCAGCGCCCGGTATAATCCCGTATTCAAAATTCGGCTTTCGTTCTTTTAACAAGCGCATGACCCTTGAAACACTCCCCCATGCGTGCTCATCTTTTCCGCCGTACAGCACCAGCGTTGGTTTGGTAAGTGACCGGTAGTGCCTGAAAAGCGGTTTTTTTGACAGCTTCAGCTTTTTGATAACCTCCAAAAATGGGAACACGTTGTAGTCGCCGTCAGGATTCGCGATGTCATAGAACCCTTGATACGAAAAGATGACATCAGGCAGCAATTCTTTAATGATCTCGCCTCCTTTGCGCTGTTTAATTTTTTGCTTCGCGGCCCGCAATAGTTTCCGAAACATGGCATTGCCGAGCATGTCATAGTAGATGCCCGTATCATCCCCACCAGCTAATAAAACGTATTTTGAAACCTTGTTCCTCGGCTTATAGTAGTGGTACACGCATATTTTGTTTGCGCCGGTTGATTCTCCGATGAGGTAGAACGTGCGAAACCCGTGTTTCCGCAGAAAGCTGATGGCGCCGTCAATATCTGGAATACAATCTTTTATCTTTTCATACGCCATGCCAAACCGCTTCCTCGTGCTGCGCCCTTTTTTGACGACGTTGAGGTGTTTGACGTAATGAGCGCCGCGATTGTTGAACAGCAACAGAGAAATGCCGCGGCGAGCCAACGCTTTCACCAGTTCATCCTGACGGTCATCATAATAAAAAACTGAAGAACTTCCATTGCCGTGCAAGTGGATGGCTACTTTTTTACTCCGCTTTGCTTTATACAAAATTCCCGGAAGCGTCAGCCCGTCCGTGGTTTTGACTTGGACAACAATGGGTTCAAGCATACGCGCCTAGGTTGACTTGCCGCTTTTTCCAAACACCAACGCGAGCGCGGCAAGGCCCAAACTTACGTCCCGAAACACAATGTCCCAGGCAGAAAGGTTAAAGAGGACAATGACGAACAAGAACACCGCCGCAATCAGGCCCGCAACCGCTTGGGCTTTGCCCGAGAGCAGCCACAAAGCCAAAAACACTTCAAACGTTCCATGAATCTTGAGGAACGCGGCAACCGGGACAACTGACGCGACAAAGGGCGGCACGAATCCTGCCCACAGGTCCGGGTTCGTGAATGACGATATGCCTACGTACGCAAAGCTCGCTGCGAGCGCAAGACGGATGAGAAACATAGAGTGAGGCGGCGCGGACGCTCCAGTCGGCGCGGCGCTTTACAAGCAAGAGCGTCTCCGCCGCCTGGAGCGTCCGAAGCCGCACATTATTCTTCAACAATCAAGGTGCCGACCATGCCGAGGCTCCGATGCGAGCCAATGCCGCAGTAGTACTCAAACTCCCCCGCTTTATCAGCCGTGAAAATGACTGCGGACGTTCCTCCTTGGTTCACGGTTTCGGTCGTGGCGCTAAACTCGTCAACCTTCCAGTTGTGCGTGCCCTCGGTGCTCGTAACGTTGACGCGGACCGTGTCCCCAATTTTCACGCGGATCTCTTTGAGCGAAAACTCAAAGTTCTTGGCGGTCAGGTCAAATGACTGCGCCTGCCCTTCCGGAGCATCCACCGTAAAGCCCGCGCCGTTGTCTATGATTGTTCCGCTTGGGGCTTCACCTTCCGCGGCATTGCCGCCCGTGACCCCATCGCCGAATTGCGCTTCACCGAACCCTGTACCCTGCTCTTCCGAAACACCGCCTCTAAAACCCCCCTGCTTCGCGTACACGAGCGCGAGCGCGGCAAGGATAACCAACACCACAATCACCGCGACAACGGTTTTTGTCCCCCCGGTGCCTCCTCCGACTCCTGCGCCCGCTCCCTCCGCCGGAGCGCCGGACTGAACCTCTTCGTCCTCTGACATATGCGTATAGATTACTGATGAGTGGCAAATAGCGCATTGACCGCGTCCCAGTTGACCACGTTCCACCACGCCGCGGCATACTCGGCACGCTTGTTCTGGTAGCGCAGATAGTACGCGTGCTCCCACACATCAAGCCCGAGAATGGGAGTTGCGCCTTCCATAAGCGGGTTGTCCTGGTTCGGGGTGGATGAAACCGCAAGCTTCCCATTGTTGACGGAGAGCCATGCCCAGCCGCTGCCGAACCGCGCAAGCGCGGCCGCGGTGAACTGCTCTTTGAACGCCGCAAGCGAACCGAACGCTTGAGTAATGGCGTCTTGAACCGGACCGTTCGGCTCTCCGCCGGCATTCGGCCCCATGATCTGCCAGAAGAGCGAGTGGTTGTAGTGGCCGCCTCCATTGTTGCGAACCGCGGTTCTGATTTCTTCTGGAACGCTCGCGAGGCCGGCCAAGAGCTCATTGAGTGATTTTTGGGCAAGGTCCGGATGCCCGGCAAGCGCGGCATTGAGCTTGTCCACGTACCCCTGGTGGTGCTTGGCGTAGTGGATCTCCATGGTAGGCGCGTCAATCGCGGCTCCGAGCGCATCATACCCGTACCCAAGTTTTGGAAGCTCAAAAAGGCCGGTGCTGTTGGGAGAAATCTTCATAGCGCGTGATGCCTAAGGTTATGTTTGTGTATTGTAGCATAGTGCGCAAAAGCCGCCAAATCAGTTGCATATTGGCAGATTATGTGGTACTTTGACGCTGTTATTAGTATACAGATTTTTCCTTGGGCCCGCCGCTAAGGCGGGTTAAGGAAAAATCTGAGAGGAAGAGGCGGACGAAGGGTGAAGCGGGTCAGCTCTGCTGACACGTGGAACCCGCAGTCCGACTCTGACGAGCCGGGCTGTGGCGCAGTTGGTAGCGCGCAAGGCTGGGGGTCTTGAGGTCGCGGGTTCGAGCCCCGCCAGCCCGACCAAAAATCCGCCTATCCGGGTGGATTTTTTGTTGCGCGCGCGGGTACGGCGCACTGATCCGGATTTTGGATGCGCCGCCCGAGAAGACGGATGGAAAAAAGCAATGCGAGAATGCCGGCCGCGCCGAACTCAAGGCCCCCAAACGGCAGCACCCCCAAAAAGGATGCGGCAGCGCCAAGGCCGAAGATTGATGAGAGGATGATTGAACCGCACGCCGCGCACCCCACCCCCAGCAATCCGACCATGATCCCCGCGATGCCAACACCCATGCCCCGCTGCGTACGAATCCGCCATTTCAGGTAGTACGCAAGCATGGCGATGTTGGTTGCCGAGAGGATGATGACCGCCAACGCGATGAACGCACTCGTGCGCGTTTCATTGGCCGCGAAAAACTGCGGGCTCTGCCACACCAGCCTCCAGAATGAAAGCGTCTCGGACGAGAGCGCAAAAGCGAGCAGCTCGCGGTTCGGCAGCCATGCCACAAACACAAACAGCGCAACCGCGACAACCGCGACAAACAGTGCATAGCGCCAGCGTGAGAGCACGATGATGATTCCGGCCATCATACCAGGGGCGCGCGCTTCAGGAGCAGGGCGTTAACCGCCACAATGACCGTGCTTGCGGACATGAATACCGCGGCGAGCGCGGGCTCAAGGATAATGCCCCACGCGTAGAGCGCGCCAGCCGCGAGCGGCAGGGCAACGATGTTGTAGCCGGTCGCCCAGAAAAGGTTCTGGATCATCTTTGCGTACGTCATCTTGGACAGCCTGACTATTTTGGCGATATCCCGCGGATCGTCCCGGACCAGAATGATTCCGGCCGATTCAATGGCAACGTTCGTTCCCGCGCCTATGGCAATGCCGAGGTCAGCCTGCGTGAGGGCCGGAGCGTCGTTGATGCCGTCGCCAACCATCGCAACTCTTAAACCCCGTGATTGGAGCTCTTTGACCTTTTCGGATTTCTGGTGCGGCAATACGCGGGCAAAGTACTCGTCAATGCCGAGCGTTTCGCTCACCTCCCGAGCCACTTCCTCGGAATCGCCCGTGATCATGGCAAGCCGCACACCCATGCCTTTGAGCTCTCGCAAGGCCTCGTACGCCTCAACGCGGATGGTGTCTGCAACGGCAATGGCGCCGACTGTGGCGCCGTCCAGTTCCACCTGTATGTCGGATTTCCCGCGGTGGCCGACAAAGACCTTTTTGCCGCCCACTTCGGCTTCAGCGCCGACGCCGGGAATGCGCTTGAAATTCTTTGCCTCTCGCAACGCGAGTCCTTGTTTCTTTGCTTCGGCAACGATACCGCGGGCGATGGGGTGCTCGGAGTGCGCGTCAACCGACGCCGCAAGTGTGAGCGCTTCATCCGAAGAATAGGACACCACGCCGAATTCGCCGCGGGTCAGTGTGCCTGTTTTATCAAACAGCACCGTATCAACGCTTCGCGCCGCCTCCAGGGCAAGGCGCTGCTTTACGAGAAAACCGTTATGCGCCGCTTTGGTGGTGGAAATGGACGCAACTAAGGGCACCGCAAGCCCCAAGGCGTGCGGGCACGCAATGACGAGCACCGCAACCAGCCGGGCAACCGCAAAGCCGACTTCTGCGCCGGATGCCAGCCACGCAATGAGCGTCACCAGGCCCCCGGAAACGGCAACCACGGTCAAATAGAGCGCGGCCCGGTCCGAGAGAATCTGAAGCCGCGATTTGGATGCCTGGGCTTCGGCTACCAAGCGCATCACGCCGGCCAGAAACGTTTTCTCGCCGATGTTTGAAACGCTGATCTTGAGCGCTCCGTCTCCGTTGATGGTGCCGGCAATCACGGCATCGCCCTCCTTTTTAGCCACCGGCTTTGATTCTCCGGTGACCATTGATTCGTTTACGTCTGATTCACCATCAACAATCTGACCATCCGCGGGAATTTTGGCTCCGGGCCGCACCAGGACAACATCGTGCTCCCTTAATTCGGACAACTGAACCGTTGCTGTTTGGCCGTTACGGATTACCTCGGCAGTATCCGGAAGCAGTTTTGACAGTTCTTTGAGCGCGCCTTGCGCGCCGCTGACCGCCCGCATCTCAAGCCAGTGCCCCAGGAGCATGATGGTAATAAGGGTCGTCAACTCCCAGAACAAGGCTTCCGCGCCCGCAAAAACCGCGTACACGCTCCAGAGGTAGGCAGCTGTTATGGCAATGCCGATGAGCGTCATCATGCCCGGCAACCGGCCCAAAATCTCGCGCCCAGCTCCGGCGAGGAATACCCAGCCGCCGTAAAAAAACACGATTGAGCCGAGAATCAAAGGCAGGTACTCTGATCCGGAGAAATCCGGCGGCGACCACCTAAAAATCTTCTCAACGACGTCCGCGTAGAGCACCACTGGAACCGTGAGTATAAGGCTCACCCAAAACTTCCTCAAGAACATGGCAGTTGAGTGCCCGGCGTGCTTGTCATGCGCTTCATGATTCATCGCCGCCCCCTTCCTCTTTGCGGGCACAAGATTCATGCCGCATTCCGGGCACATGCCCGGCCTGTCCTGCCGGACTTCGGGATGCATGGGGCAGGTGTATACTTTGGACTCGCTGTTGCCCTCGTCCGGGTGCGCCGGGTTGTCCGAGCAGCAGTGGTGGGATGTATTTTGGTGCGCGTGATCCATTTACTTCACGCGCTTCCAGAGGTAGGCCGCAAGCAGTACCAACACCAGCCACACAAGCACCGTGGTGATGGTTGAGATGGCGAGCCCGGTTCCGCCGTAGCCCATCATTCCCCCTCCCCAGCTCCCCATCATACCTCCGAATCCCGACCAGTTGCAGGGGCCGTCCGAATCAGCAAATGCCGTTGCCGGAACCAGTGCCGCGAGCGCGGCGAGCGTTGCGAACAGAAAACGTAATCGCATATATTTTGCTATCAATTACTACTGAACTATAGTATATCATACCCGCCAAGCATTACACCCCGCACCCGCCGCCTTTGCCGGACGAAACCGGCTCAACCTGGGCTACGATGTTCTGGTACCCGGCGCTTGACGAGAAGTCGTATCCCAAGATCTCTTTCGGGGAAGCGTCGCCCCACGAGAGACCCTGCGTGTCCAGGTACTTGGCGATGGTGAGGTAGGTTTCCGGAAACCAGTAGCTGTTCACGGCGAGCGCGTATTGGTACATCTCGGTCTCGCCCACTCCCTGCGATGCCAAGAGCTCCAGGAGCCCGAGCATGGCCATGCCGTGGTTGCAGTCCGGAAAGTACACGGAATTTCCGCAGCACGGGCGGTAGATTCCCTGGGATACGCGTTCCACGAGCGCTTGCTGTTCTTCGGTCAAGGTGACGAACGCGTGTTTGCTGTAGTGGTCCATGGCGTCCCCGCTTGAGAGCGTCCACCCGCCGGTTGAGGCGAACCGACCCGCTCCCCCGTACTCCGGGTTCTGCATGGGGCCTTCATCCAGAATCGGGTTCTTGTTGGCAAGCCCGAACCCCCACAGCAAGTTCAAGAGCACGCCCGCGTTTTGCGGAGTGATGCGGAGCGGAGAGGCGAGGGTTCCGGAAAGCATGGCCTGCTCCTCGTCGGAGAGTCCGCCGCGGTTTTGGTAGATTGACTCAAACGCCTGCTGGTCAATGACCCCGCTTGCGAGCATCTTGCTCCCGAGGTCCCCCCAGGCAACCGGAAGCAGAACCCCTTGCTCCGGAATCACGGCCGCGGCGTGCGCGCTGATTGAATCCTCGGTAGCGCGAACCGCACTCTCGGGTGCTACCGCAGGCGCACCGCGGCTGAACCGGGGCGTTATGCGGACCTGGAACAACGCGTTAAAAAGGAACAGCGCAAACACAACAATCGCTGTGGTACGCCAAAACGAAACTGATGTAGGTAATTTCATAATAGATACTCCAATAATTATTAGGACGCGCACGCCCGATACTACTCAATGCAGCAATCAAACACTTTCTTCACTACGTCCCCGAGCGAACCAAGGAAGCCCTTCGGTTTCGCATCATGCGCGTTGAGCGCTTGCTCATCAATCTTTTTGACATCGCCGACTGACACGAGCTTCAAATTGATGCCCCAGAACAGGGAGTAGAGGCTGTACGATTTGCCAAACAGATCATACGCCTCGTCGTTTCGGCCCAGCCCGAGGGCTTTGGTGCCGACTTCCATCAAGCGCATGGATGCGGCGAGCAAATGCTTTGAGATGCACCACACCTCGCCTTCGTACTCTTTGATGATCTTTTTCAGGAGCTCTTTCCGCATCTCGCGCACGTCGCGAATCATGTCGTAGTACTCGCGCTTGCCGGTCTTTGCGCCGGTGAAGAAAAAGTGCTCTTCAATGGACACCAAATTCATGATGGCAATGGACAAATCCTGGTCAGAAGACAGATCCATCTTGTCCCGCTTTTTCATTGCATCCACGCGCGCCACGAATTCGTTCAATCGTTCAATGATAATCGTATCAGCCATAGGGTTAGGTGGTTACTTCAACGAGCGCGAGCGCGGCCGCGAGCAGCACTACTACAGCCAAAACACCCTGGAACGGGATATGCGCCCCGCCCCTCATCCGGGTGAGGCCGCGGGAAGCATACGGCGCGGCCAGAACGAGCAAACCGCCGACGGCCGCCCCGATGAACACGAGCGGCACCACGAGCGTGGTTCCGTACTGCCCGATTCCTGCGAGGTAGAGTCCGCGGGCCCCAGGCAGAAACGGGGCTACCGGCAGCACGGTGGTGGCGAACACCATGAACGCGATAACCGGACGTTGGCCGCGGAAGTACTGCACCCGGACGAGCTTTGCCATCCACAACCCAAGCGCGAGGCTAGCTGCTCCAAGGGCAATGCCCACCGAGAGCGTGGAAACGCCGAGTTGGTACGCGCCAAGGCCAATGGCAACCGCGCCCGCGGTGCACAACGGGCAGTGCGCGTGCGCCGCGCGCGGCGTGGCGAGGACGGCGAGCGCGCCGAAAAACGACGCAAGGTACCACGTTCGCTCCATACGCTTCATGCTACTCGCCATACCGCGTCACCTCGCCGTCCGTAGAGAAACCGTACACCGTAAACTCGCCGCGCGCGACCCCGCCCATGCCGGGCGCACCAGAGGGCATGCCCGGCAAGGCAACGCCTGCAATGCTCGGTTTTTCGGAAAGCATGCTCATGATGGTTTCAGCCGGAACGTGCCCCTCGGAAACGTAATCCCCGATGACGGTGGTGTGGCAGCTCTCCATGCCCGCGGGCACGCCATACTGTTCTTTGATGGCAGTGAGATCGTCGTGGTTTTGGACCTCAACCTCAAACCCCTTGCGCTTGAGGTAGGTGATGTAGTTCGTGCAGCAGCCGCACGTCGGAGTCTTGTGCACCACGGCGGAGAGCGGGGTGGTTACGCCAGACGCAAGCGGCGGCGTTTGCGCGCTACGGAAGAGAAACACGCCTCCCGCAAGCGCCAATCCGACGGCTCCCGCGACAACAATTCGTTTCATATGCTCTTCTTTTGGTTACTGTTTATCATCTCAACACAAAAACCATGAGTACCGTTCAGAGAAGGCGGTATCGTGGTTAAGACGGATTGCGTCAAAAAATTTTTGGATGCAGAATCCCCTGCGAAAACAAACGAACGTAGTACACAAAGGAGCGGGCGCTGCCAAACCGACGTTGAACGCCGCGGCCGTAGGGAGCCGCCGCGAAACTCACCGCGCGCGCGCTGAAAGACGCAGCAGCGAACGCAAGCAACGCCGCAACGAGCAGCACGTACGGCGCGGGGAGCGCGGACTGGAACTGCCCGTGCATCAGGGCGCTTGCGTCCGCGTCGGAAAGCCAGCAACAGATGCGGTGCCCCATGCCGGGCATCGGCGCGCCAGCGTGCGCGTCGGCGGCATGCGCGGGGGTGAGCCCGCGGCACGAAAACACGAACGCCGAAAGTAGCAGGGTTGCGGTCAACGCGTACCGACGGTAGGTGCTACGTTTGCTGCGCTTGCGGTCCATACCGGTAAGTATACCACACCGTTCGTCGCGCGCAACACAATGAAAACACGAACCCTGTACCGGTCTGGTACAGGGTTACGTGCGTGAGGAATCTACGTCAGTAGACATCATGCATCTCCTTTCCTCATGTGTTAGCCCGCTTGTGTTGTGACTACACCACAGACGCAAACGGACCACCCTTTGCCATAGTGTTTCCCTAAATGAAGTGGGCGGGGGCTCTGCGTATACCTGCACACAAGAGTGCTCCTGTGGTGTGGTGGTACGCGAACCTCGGGATGCCCTGGGTGTCCGCAACCGTCGCCCACGAGCGTCGGCAATGTAGACTCCCAAGCGGCACGAGTTGTCGGAAACCTATGAGCAACGGGCTACTGGTAGTATAGCGCAAAATGAGGCCTTTCGCAAGACCTCACCCCTTTGGCTAAGTTTAGGAAAGACGGTTCTGATTTATCAACAACTTGTGCACCCGCCCGCAATTATCCGATTAAGCCCGGAAGAATCAGGATAGCCAAAATGATGATGCTGACCAAGAGGAGCGTATTTACCACGCCGAGGATGCCGTTGAGCTTGGTGATGAGTAGGCGCGCCCTCTTCATAGCTACCTTGCCTTTGCCGAAGGGTACATGACCATCTCATCGTTCCGCTCGTAATCCGCGAGCGCCTCGCCTTTGCCGAACCAGTGCGCGATTTCGTGCTTTGCCTCGGCTTCGGTTTCGGACGCGTGCACGAGGTTGTACACGGCCCGCTTGTCGCGGTTGGCCGCCGCGGCAGAGTCCACGGAAAAATCGCCCCGGATGGTGCCGAGCTCCGAATCAGATGGCATGGTTGAACCCGCGATCTTGCGCACCATGCTCACGGCATGCACTCCTCTGATGGCAATCACCACCACTGGTCCGGAATTCATGAACGTAATCAGCCACTCGCGCACCATGGGGCCGATTTTTTCGGCCTTGTCCGTTCCGAGTTCTGCAACTGCGTCGTACCCGAACTTCGCGTACGTGGCGAGCGTCTTCTCACCCAAGCGGTTAATCCAGGCTTTGTCCTTTGGGTAGTGCTCGTCAACCTGCTTGAGCGTAGGTTTGAACATCTTGAGGCCCACGATTTTGAGGCCGACCTGCTCAATGCGGCGGATGATCTCTCCGGTAAGTCCGCGCTGGACCGCGTCTGGCTTTACCATCAGAAAGGTGATTTCTTCTCGGGGGTGGTTCGCCATATGAGTAGTTACGGGTTAGCTGATGAAAAGTTTTGTATTTTCTCAATCACCTGGCTCGGCGTGAAGTTCGCCTTCACGAGGTAATCGGTCGCCCCGAGCTCTCTGCCCTTTGCGATGTCCTCTTCCTGCCCAAGGTTCGAGAGCATCAGAATCGGGGTCTGCGCATACTGGGGCATCTCCCGCAATCTTTTGAGCACCGCGAACCCGTCCAGTTTGGGCATGATAATGTCAACCAGAACAATGTCGTAGGGCGCGGCCTGCGCCATCTGCACGCCCGCCTCCCCATCGGGCGCAACGTCAATGTTCAAGCCCTCTTTTTGGAACTTGGTTTTGTACATCGTAGCAAGCATTTCCTCATCTTCAATGAGGAGAATTTTTTGCTTTGATGCGGGTGCTGGTGCGTCCGCCATATACCACGTTATTGTACCAAAACGCGCTAAAAACACAAGCCCCGCGCTACCGCCACTCCACAAACTCCCCATCGCTCACCATGCGGATGTCGCCGAGCTCATCATTCCGCAGGACTGGAATGTGGCGCGCTTCAAGACGCTTGAGCAC
>JACOVK010000064.1 GCA_016177305.1 Parcubacteria group bacterium
AGGCTCGCTGCGAAAAAAATTTCAAAGTAGCTGGGGCGGCCGTACTCATACTCTTTGGCCATGCGTTCAATCACTGGCTTGATTCGCCCAACCAGCGCCGCAAATACGTTCGGGCCAATCAGCAAATCATTTACCTTGATTTTTTCAATGGACGTGGTTGCGTACGGAGACAAAAACGAGCCCACCCGGTGGCCTGCTTTGTAGAGAATGTTGTGCAGGTAGGCGGTGGTCGTACCCTTGCCTGCGGTGCCGGCAACATGGATAACCCGAACGCCTTGGCATGGGTTGCCAAGGCGTTTGACGAGTTCTCTGGTGCGCTCTACGTACTGCTCCGGATGGTCGCGCCGGTTGTGCATGTACGCCTGGTCATGAGCTGATGCCGAGAGCCGCTCCAAGTACCTTACTGCGCTGTGGTATAGCCTGAATTGTTTGGATGCTTTAGCCATGCGACAAGTGCGTATACAATCGGCGTGGAGAGGAGCGAGTACGCGATTTTCAGGATCCAGTAGGGGATGATGAGCGAGAACAGGAACGCAACGTCAAACTTGGGCGTTACCTGGTAGAAGGCGATGAACATGAAGAGCGTGGTGTCCGCGAGCTGGCTCAAGATGGTGGAAAGGTTGGCGCGCAGCCACAAGAATCTGCCGTGCGTTTTGCCTTTGAGCCAGGTGAACGAAAAAATGTCGGTCCGCTGGCTCAAGAAGAATGCGGTGAGGGACGCGGCAATGATGCGCAGGGAGTTGCTGAAGATGGTTGTGTACGCTTCGTTGTTGGTGAACCGGCCGGCCGGGGGCAGTACGAGAGAGAGCGCAAGGACGACAAAGACCATGGCCTGCGCCACAATGGCGGCGTTCACCATGTGCCGGCTGCGCTCCTTGCCGTAGACCTCGGTGATGGCGTCGTTTATCAGAAACGTCAGGGGGTAGGCGAAGATGCCCACAGACGTTGAGACGCCGAGGATGGTGATGATCTTTACGCCCAAGAGGTTTGCGGATATGAGCGCACCCACAAACAAGGCGAAGAGAATGGAGAATTTTTGTTCGGTTGATGTGTGCATAGAAAAATTAGCTACTGATAGTCATTCGTGATTCGGTTGTTTCGTCATCACAACACAGTATATATCAGAGCCGCAGGTGCTCCCGATTCAGCGGGACCCCCCGCCTCACCTGACGCGTAAGTCAGGTGAGGCGTACCCGGGTGAATCGTCCGCACCTGCGGCTCTTCTTTACCTCGCCAATGCGTACTTCATGGCGCCGAGGTTTTTGATTTTGCCTTTCATCTCCATCATGGTCAGTGTTGCATTTATAGCCCTAATCGGCAGTTTCGTCAAGCGCGCAAGCGTATCAACATGCATTGGCTCGTGCTTGAGGTGCGCAAGCACTGCTTCTTCTTCCGGGTTCTCGGGAATGATTTTTTGGACAGAAAGATAGTCGGTTGCCTGTTTGAGGTTCAGGCTCTCAAGGATTTCGCCTGCATCGGTCACCGGACGCGCGCCCTGTTTTATCAAATTATTGGTGCCGACTGACGATTCGTTGGTCGCGTTGCCGGGAACCGCAAACACGTCCCTGTTCTGCTCCAGGGCGTGGCTTGCCGTGATGAGGGCGCCTGATTTTTCCGCTGCTTCTATGACGAGCGTGCCGAGAGCGAGCCCTGCGATGATGCGGTTTCTGCGCGGAAAGTTGCTCTTGAACGGCGGCGTGCCCAGGGGATGCTCGGAGATGATGCACCCGCCTCGTTCAATAATGCGCTCCCCGAGCATGCGGTTGGAAGCGGGATAGATGTTGGACCGTTCAATGCCGCACCCGAGCACGCCGATGGTCTTGGTGTTTGATTCAAGGGCGGTTTCGTGCGCGATCCCATCAATCCCCAAGGCTAGGCCGCTCACAATAGTGAGGCCGTTTTGCGCGAGCCCGCTTACCAGGCGCTGGGCCATCTGACGGCCATAGGTTGAGTATTTCCTGGATCCTACCACTGCAAGCAGAAACTCTTCATGGCCAGGCAAGGCGCCGCGGCAGTAGAGCAAAAATGGAGGATAGTAAATTTCTTTGAGCAGTTTTGGATACGCTTCGTCATCAATGGTTACCACTGAAATGTTTTCTTTTTCCAGTTTTTCAAGCTCTTGGTCCAGGTTGATTTCCCTGCGCACTCGTATGAACTCCGAGAGCGCGTTTTCCGTAAATCCGAGTTCTTCAAGTTTTGACAAGGGCGCGTGCCAGGCCTGCTCCAGAGAGGGGAATGCTTTCCGCAGTTTGGAAAACCGAGCTGGACCGATGTTCTGCAGGTAGGTGAATCCTACCCAGTATTTCAGCTGATTTTGGCCGACTACGTTCTCTAGCCAATAGCTTGGAAACTCTTTTCTAGGCATAAAGCTGGGGTTATGAGGTTAAGACCAAGGTGTAATCTGTCTTGGTTGTAGTAGGACAGGTAAGTGGGTAGGTGTTTATTGATC
>JACOVK010000066.1 GCA_016177305.1 Parcubacteria group bacterium
CAAACGTATAGTCTAGTTTCCATTTTTGAGGAAAGGCATCAACACTCGTTCCACCTCCTCAAACGGTTGCGCCCCGACTAATGCGACTCCCCCGATCACCAGGGTCGGGGTCTCGGTAATTCCCAGCGCCTGGCCTTCGGCGAAATCGCGTTCAACTAAGGTAGGTATGGTATCATCCGAGCGGCATTCCGTAAAGCGGCTTTCATCAAGCCCCAAGCGAGCCGCGCCCTCTAAAAGCGCGGAAGGCGAAAAATCACCCTGGTTCGCAAAAAGCCAATTCTGGTACTCCCAGAACTTCCCCTGTTGCCCCGCGCACCGCGCCGCCGCTGCCGCGTCCTTTGAGCCTTGGGAAAGGAACGGAAAATCTTTCCACACGAGCCGGATCTCGTTCGGATGCGCGGCAAGGATGCGCGCAATCACGGCCTGGAACTCTGCGCAGTGGCTGCACGCGAAATCAGCGTACTCAAATACGGTTGCCTTTGGGTTGGCTGCTCCCTTGCTCGGGCTCTCGCGGTACTGCGTGGGGCGCGCGATTCCGGAAAAATCAAACTGCGCCTTTTCCGCACTGCGGTTGCGCGCGAGGTCAACGCCGAACAAAAGCATCACGACGAGCCCTGCGCCCAAGATACTCGCAATGATGCGGCTCTGCTCCATAGCTACCGCAGGCGCAGCTTGTGAATCCGTCCCGACACCCGGTCCGTAAAGTAGAGCTCCCGCCCATCCGCGGACACGGCCATGGTTTCTATGGTGAACGAGCTGCCGCCCTCGCTCTCCGGGAACGCGATCGGAGAAGCTGCATTGCTGATCAAATCAATCTTGTAGATGGTGTCCTGGGTGCCAAAGGTCTGCTCCCGAAAAATGCCCGAACCCTCGTTAAGGAATTGCGGCACCGCGCAGTACACGATTTCCTCGGTTGCGAACGCGCACTTGTCGGGCCAGGTTTGGATGCGCAACGAGCGGTTGCCCAAGCCGATGTTGTCCCCTTCCGCGCCGGCGATGTGGAGCATGGGGTTGTAGTTGGTTGCCGCGCGGTACACGCTGTAGAGCATCTGCTTGCCGCTCGGGGACCATGCGCCTTCAAACCCCAAACCGTTCGTCTGGAGCGACAAAAAATTCTCGTTGTTGAAGCCGACAAAAAACACTTCTTCGCCTTCGCTTGAGGTCGGCTCCCGAAACGTTGCGACGACTTGGTTGTTCGGAGACCAATTAACGGCCACATTGCGCGACTCTTTCCCCAGGGCCTGGACCATCTCCTCGCCCTCACCGGTCGGATTTGATTTGATAATCCACCTATCGCTCTCGGACTCCCCGATGTACTCGTACGCGAGCTGACTGTCGTTCGGCGCAAAGCTGAACTCCTGGGCTTCCGGCGGCAGGGTCGCTTGGATATTGCGCTCAAAATCATAGAAAATATTTGATCCGTCCGGAAACTCCAAGATAGCGGAACTGCCGGAGTTTGACCACGCAACATCCGAGACCGACCGGAACACCTGGTCCGAGAGCGGAATGGGTTCGCCGCCTGTTGGATTGATGCGGTAGAACCGCTCGTCCCGCTCGTCGTAGTAGTTCAGCGATCCGCTCGGGGTGAGCGTATTGAACTCGGCCCGGCTCGGGGTGAGCGAGGCGACGACCGTCCTGCCGCCTGCGGCCACCACGTCCGGTTGGGTTGGTTCGGGTTCAAGTTCCGGCGCCAGGTTGCGCTGATCCAGCGTAGTATCAACCACCCGGCCGCCCGGACCCGTGCCAACGTCCGGCAGCTGTCCGGAGGGAGGGCTCACCGCGCGCCCAGGAACCACGGAAACGCCCGGCGAGCGGAAAAACAGCGCCCACATCCCCCACCCGAGCAGGATGACTATGATGATGAAACCGATAATTTTAAGAATGAGTTTTACGCGGTCGGACATGTGTAACAATTACTATGGTGCGTTGGGCAACTGGCCTCAACGCGTTGGGCAACTGGCCTCAAGGAAAGTATCAGCAGTGCCGAATTGGTAAGGCACCGGAAAATTGGCTCGAACTATGTTCAAATTGCATAGGTGCGCCTTGTTCTCAAAATCTTCCAGTTGGAATAACACCTCTTTGTCCACCATTCTCCAATCAATGTCATCAAAATCATACTCCAGATCCCCGGCTTCTCCAGAAGTAATCGGGCTGTTGCACGAACGTCCGACCGCGAAGTCATTGTCATCAACCGGAATAGAATAACAATCATTATTGACTTCAACTTTCAACGCATACCCTTTCAGCCCGTTGCGGCACAAAGCGCCGAAGACCTCATACCGCGGTTTTGATTCCAGTGCGGAGTTGACTGAAAATAAACTAGGCAACCGATACAACCGTGTTTTTTCCGGCACATCAAAATCCGCCACGAGTTCTCCGGGGTCGTCATCATCGTTGCAAATTGGGTAGAGCCAAAGATAATCAACGTACCCGTTGTCCGGACTCCACGTAATAGTGCCGTACATCAAGGCATCAATACACTTGCCCGCAATGCATGCCGCGTTGATCCTGTTGCCGCTCGCGTCAACACATACGTCGCCCCCGCACTCGCCGCTTGTCGTCTTTAAATCGCTGCTTACCAGATATCGTGAACCGCATCGCGCATCATCCAAACCGCGCGTAAACTTCGGAAATGACGCGCTCTTGTCGGCTAAGCAACTACTCGTATCCTTGCAAAATTGCTTCACCGCAAGATTATTCTCGTCATTGCAGTTGTCCTGATTTGAAAATCCAATCGTCCGCACCGGCGTAACATCCGGCAGGCGCAAGGCCACCAACCGAGGGGTAATGGTATTCAGGATGATGTACGAGAGCAAGGCGAGCATCAAGCCGACGGCCGCCCCAAAGATGCGCTTTTTCGCGGCCCCGGTCTTGTCGGATGAGCCGCCGGAAAATATCCACTGGTACCCGCCGATGATGATCATCACCACCGCAAAAAGCGCGGCCAAACCGATGAGCAGGCGGTACACGCCCCTGATGTAATCCGAAAGGTCGCACACCGCTGGAATGGGCCGGCCTTGCGCGTCAAGAATAGGCTGCCCTTCTTCACCGGTGAGAGAACAATCGGTTGCCACAAACGGCAACGGCACCTGAAGCCGTGCGTATAATGTATTCGTGACTTTCCCGGTTTCGGCGGCAGGCGCGGCCGGATTGGTTTCCTGCGCAAACGCCGGAACATCCGCCGCAAGCGCGGCGGCGAAGAGCAGTATGATAATCAGTATTCGGAATTTCATATGAGATGATGCCTTCTGATGCCGGTGTTACGCTGCCGGCGGCAGCGCGCCCGGCGAAAATATTCCCGCAGGAAGCATGGTAGTGATAAATATCGTAATCGCGATAATCCCGACAATCACAGCGAGAACCGGAAGGTTTGCGAGAATCAGCCCAAAGATCCACTTTTTTGCCGCGTTTGTTGCGGCTCTTTTTACTTCGGATTTTGCGGCTTCTGCAAGCCCCCGCGCGCGCGCCTGGGCGCGCAGGTTTTGGTACCGCTGTGAAACGCGCTCCGCGGCGCCGCTGTCACTGATCTCATCCGGTTCTTCGGCTCCGGGCTCTGGTAGGTCGCGGACTGCCATAGCCTTACCGCCTACTGCCCCACACCACGGAATCCACGAGCCAGGTGCCACTGCCGGACTGCGCAAGCCCAACCACGGCCTCCTGCTGGTACACTTGGGTTGCGCCTCCTGAAACTTCGCTCCGGTTCACCACCGCGTTAAACCGCGCCGAGCGCGCTTCCGGCAAAAATTCGTCCGTTTCAATGCTCGCGAGCTCCGCGGTGATTGCGTAAAAACCATCCCGCGCAGGGGCGAGAGCCCGATACGCCGCGAGCTGCGCGGCCATGGCGCTGGTCTCAAACCCCGCAAGGTCGTCCAAATACGAAAATCCCGAATCAGACGAGTACGTTCCGAACCGCTCAAGGAAAAACACGGCAACATCCTGGGCCTCGCGCGCGAGCGGGCTCTGCGGCGCCGCGCTTCCCGCGCCCGGAAAAACCCCCGCAAACGCATCCGCGTTGCCTGCGTCAAACACCGCGCCCGAGGGCAGGGCTTCGTCCCGATCCGGCAGCACCACGGCCGCCTCCTCTGCAACCGGAACAACTTTTCCGCCCGGAAACAAATCAAAAATCACAGCAACCAAGAGCCCGAACAGGATCAGGGCGCCGGCAATGATGCTAAAGGCTTTGGTGCGTTGTTCCATAGGCGTTGATTATTGGGCGTTTGATGTTTGCGCAGCAGCGGCAGCGGAGAGAGGGATTTGCGGCTCTTCGGGTCCCGCGTTCTGCTGGGCGAATTCTTTTTTTGCCTGTTCAATTTCCAAAAGCTGCCGCGGGTCCGAGGTGATGATCTGGTCTTCGGTGTAGGAGGCAACCACCTTGATGGCCGCGTGCTTGTTGCCCGCGAAAAAAATGCCTTCCCCCACGCTCCCCTCAAGGAGCAAATACTTCTCCCCCTCGGTGAGCAGAAACGTCTTGACCACGTTGTCAATGGAAGCCGGAGACTGGCGCAAGAGGAGCTGGAGCGCGGAGTTCGTGACGATTGCCTGGCCGTAGGGGCTGCCCAGAAAGTCATTCACGTCCTGGGTGATGGTCGTGACCCCGAGGAAGTACTTGCGGGCGCGCTTGACGAGCGCGAAGATGAACTTGGCGCTGTCCTCGTGCTGCATCAGCCACCAGGCCTCGTCAATCACCAGGATGCGCTTCTGTAAGCGTGATCGTACCACGTTCCAGATATAGTTGACGATGGCGTACACGGCCATGGGCCGCAGTTCGTCTTCCAAATCACGGACCGAAAAAACCACCAGCTGGTTTTGCATATCCACGTTCGTGGGGTTGTTGAGGAGCCCGGCAAACGTTCCCTCAATGTACTTTTTGAGCCGCTCGGAAAGCGCCTGCCCCCCTTCCATGCCCGCGAGCACCTCGCTGAAATCCTGCATGAGCGGAGGCTCGGCGCTCCCCAGGTCGCTCGCCGCGGTAATGTCTTTTTTGGCGTACGTTTCAAGCAAGGCGCGATCCACGATGGAATCTTCCTGGTTGGTAAGCTCCCCGAGCATCAAGCGCACGAGCCCCTTGAGCGTAATCACGCTGGAACGGATGACGTCCGAAGCGCTGGTTTGGTCCGCCACGGCCCGCGGCAGATCAAAGGGGTTGATCTTGGCTTCGGAATTGAGTGAAATGTTCACGTACGTGCCTCCGACCGCCTCGGAAAGGTGCTCATACTCGCGCTCCGGGTCAATGATGATCACGTCCGTGCCCATCATCATGCTCCGCAAGACCTCCAGCTTCACGCTGTAGCTCTTTCCGGCGCCGCTCGTCGCGAACACCACGGAGTTCGCGTTCGGAAGGCTGAAGCGGTCAAACAAAACGAGCGAGTTGTTGTGCCGGTTGATGCCGTACAGGATGCCGGAGTCGCTCGTCAAATCCGACGAGACGAACGGGAACGACGAAGCGGCAGGGCTTGTGTTGAGGTTGACCGAAACCCCGAGCTCATCGTTCGCAAGCGGCAAGGTTGAGTTAAAGCCCTGCTCCATCTGCCACAGGCTGCGGCGCGTGGCAACCAGCTTTGAGCCGAACAGGAGCTCCACGTTCTCGGTGAGCGCGTCCAGCTCTTTTTTGCCGGCCGCATACAGCGTCACGTACACGGCGTGCTGGAAAAAGTGCTCCACTCCCTGCGTAATCGCATCCCGGAGCTCTTCAATGTCCCTAAGCGCGGTCTCGCGCAAAGGATCGCGCGGAGCGCCCTTCTCCTTGTCCTCAATGAGCTGGGCCTCCAAATTTCCCACCTTTTTCTTGAGCTGGTTCAGAATGATGCCGCTTGAAACCGGGTAAAAGAACAGGCTGATGTCCATGGTTGCCGAAAGGTTGATGATCGGCGAAAACCAGCCCACGCTGATGTAGCGCGGAAACACGGTTACGAACAAGGTGCGCAGCCACAAGCCGGAGAGCTCCAAATGGTCAGGCGAGATGCGCATGGAAGCCGGGGCAATGATGTCCCGGATTTTTACCTCGCCGGCAAGGAGCGTCTGTTCGCTCGCAATAAGCTCGGACTCCGGAAGCGACGGTTGCGGCGCGTTTTGGATTGGTTGTGCGTCTTTTTGCTCAAACATTTGTATTTCGTCATCCTGACGAAAGTTAGGATCTTGAAACAGATTCTGAAACGAGTTCAGAATGACGTGAATTATTCATCAATCTTCATCTCTTCTTCTTTGGGAAGCTTTTGGATCTGGCTAAGCTCGGGATTGTACGAGCCGTAGTAGAGCTCAATCAGGCTCTGCGTTCCGAGCGGAATGGCGGTGATGCCGATGCCCGAAAGCCCGCCTACCACGGTGTTCACCCTGCTCGCAAGCTTCTCCTGGTACCGGCTGAACAGCTTGTCTGAAAGCTGGATGATTTTCCCGGGCGAAAACGCAGCTGAAAGCTGGCTCAAAAAACCTTTTTTCGCGTCCTTTGCCGGAGCATACGGCACCACGACGTAGAACCGCTTTCCCATGATATCCCCCAAGGTCACGAGCTCGGAGACGAACGAGCGGTACTCCTGGATCTGGGTGCGCAGCAAATCGTTGGTTTGCTCGCTTGAACGCCGCTCCAGGTCGGAAAGGTACGCATCAATGTTAAGCATCCGGGACTGCACCACGATCTGCACGCTGAAATCCAGGGAGTTCAAGAGCGAGAGGTACCCCGAAAGGATCGCGTTCTGCTCGTCTTCGCTCTTTAGGGCGAAGTTGATTGAAGACGCGAGCAGGACGCTCCGCACGGATCCGTCTTTCGTCACCACCACGTCGTCGCGGATTTCCGCGATATCCAGGTAGCTCTGGGTAGAAGAGCTGATTTTGTTTTTTGCGAGCTTACTTTTGGGCATGGGTGTGTTGGTTCTCGCGGGACTGTGCCAGGATCTCCTCGGGCCGGTACTTGCCGCCGGTATCAACCAAAAGCGAGAGCTCGGAAAGGGTACGGGAGCGGGGCCGGTGTTTTGGCGCAGGCGAGTGTACCTCCTCTTCCAGGGAAGCGCTTTTCTGTTTCGGAACCGGGGAAACGCTCCCCGCTTTGGACCACACCCGCAGCTGCGAGCGCACCAATGAGCGCACGATGGAGAGCGCGAACTGATAGAACGGCTGGCCGTTGACCTTGATGAAGGCGGTGAGCACGTAGACGCCCACGATGAAGAGCGCCTCAATCGCGAACAGCACGGCATCCGCGAACTTGTACGAAAGGAACACCAAGAGCGCGGCCGCGACACCCATGATGAACTGCCGGGTGGTGATGGGCCCGATGATCTTGTCTTCCACGTCTATGAATTGGGGTACCACGAATTGCGGCATTATTTTAATTTACCGGCAAGGTCGGCAATGGTAAAAAATTCGTCTTCAGTCATGCCCTCTGGGTTGGCCATGGGATCCGCAAGCGCTCCGGAGAGCTTCTTTCCGCCCGAGAGCGCGCTATCGCCTACAGCCAGGTAGGTTTGGAAAAGCGGGCTTTTCCGCAGGCTGCGCATGCCCGTAAGCTTCTGGGCCACGGATTCGCCTCCCAAGGTCGCGATTTTGCCGAGGATGGCCTGCCGGGCCGCTCCCGGATCCCCGAGGCTGCGGAAATCAGCGAGCGTGACCGTCCCGAGCTCATCCGAGAGCCCCATGGCGCGCGGGGCAAATGGCTGCTCTCGCATTGGGCGCATGGGCGTAACATCGTCCAGCCGCGGCTTTGTTGTTGGCGACGGGCCGCGCCGGCTGGGTTCTTCTGCGCGCCCGGCAGTTCCTTTCGTGATGAGGGCAGAGAGCTCTTCCTGGGCTTTTCCCGTTTTGGGCGCGCCCTGGCTTGGCGGCGCGGCTTTCGGCACAGCGTCCGGTCCGCTTGAGCGCTCCACGCCGCCCGCGGCTGCGACCCGCCGATTCGGCGGGGCGGAGACGCTTTCGCCGCGAGGAGCCGCGGCGCTTGGCGCGCCGTGCAGCCGGCCATACGCTTCTTTCACGATGCGCTCGGCCGCGGAAAGCGGCTCTCCGGAAAGCCCCAGGCCCCCGGCCGCGAACGGACGCGCCGCATAGTCCGCGAATTGCGCGGCAGTCCTGATATCCCGCAGCCGGGAGCGGACCAGCGCCCGGGCGCGCGCCGCAAACGCTTCTTCGCTCTCGCGCGAACCGGAAAAGCTGAACAGCGTGCGGCTGATTGAATCTGTTTCATCGGAAACTGACGGAACGCGGGTGATGCGCCCGGCTTTTTGGGCGCCTCCGGAAACCTCGGCAAGCTCGTCCGGGGCAAAAAAGCCATCATGGTCCGGGGCAACGGGAGCCCGGGAAGCGGGCGGTTGCTGGCCTCGCGCTCCGAGCACGGAAAGGATGCCGGGCGCGAACGGGCTCTCCGGATCAACTCTTGAACGCAGCAGCGCCTTCTGTTCTTCCTGGCGCTCATCCGGCTGGCTCGCAAGCCACGCGGAAAGGCCGGAAACGAGCAGCGGCTCTGACCGGGTATCCAAAAACTCCAGATTGTTCTCAAGCAGTCCTTTCACGTCTTCTTCGGAAAGCACGGGCAAAGCCAAAGCTTTCAGCGTGCCGGAAACGCTGCGGTATGCGGGAAGCACGGCGGCAACTTCTTCCTTCTCCAGGCTTGAGAGCTCCCGCTTGACGTGCTGGCTCGCAAGGTATGCGCCTGCCACATCCTTGTTTGAAAGGAGCGCATTCACTTCTTTTTGGATGCGGTCAATAGTTTCTTTCTGCAACAGGGTTTTGCCTGTGTACTGCGTAATTGGCATGCATGGATTATACCACAAACCGCAAAATTTCTCCAAACAAAAAATCCCCACCTTCAGGCCGGGGATTTGCAATGCAATTTACGTCCCTTCTCCCCAGGAATCCAGATACTCTTTCTGGCGTTTGGTGAGCGTATCGTGCTTGACGCCAAGGGACGCAAGCTTGAGTGATGCGATTTTTTGGTCCAAGGCTTCGGGAAGCCGATGCACGCCCGGCGGCAATGCGCCGCGGTTTTTGACGAGATACTCTGTTGACAGCGCCTGGCCCGCGAAACTTAAGTCCATGACCGAAGACGGATGGCCTTCCGCTGCAGCCAAGTTAACCAAGCGCCCGTCAGTCAGCAGGTTGATCACCTTTCCGCCGGGAAGTTCGTACGATTGCACGTGCTCGCGCGAAGCGTATGAGCGCTTTGCCATCTTCTTGAGGGATGCGACGTCAATTTCAACGTCAAAGTGCCCGGAGTTCGCAATGATGCATCCGTGTTTGAGTTTTTTGATGACATCCCGGCCCACCACCGAGCAAGAGCCGGTTACGGTGATGATGATGTCCGCGGTCGGCGCAACGCGGAGCATGGGGCCAACCGCAAAGCCATCCATCACCGCTTCCAAGGCCCGGACCGGATCAACCTCTGCAACGGCAACATGGCTGCCTAAGCCCTTGGCGCGGCTTGCCACGCCCTTGCCGCACCAGCCGTATCCGGCAATGACCACGCGCTTGCCCGCAAGCAACACGTTGGTCGCGCGGATAATGC
>JACOVK010000067.1 GCA_016177305.1 Parcubacteria group bacterium
AGGAGAAACGCAAAAATTGCGAAATTAATCAAGGACTCGTATAAAAATGCGGGGTGAAAGTACTCGTACTGCTGGTACCCGACGGGGCGGTTTGAGGGGTTGATTGGAATGCCCCAGCTCGCGTCCGTGGGCCGTCCGAAGAGCTCCTGGTTAAAGTAGTTCCCCCACCTGCCGATTGCCTGGCCGAGGATTGCGGGAAGCGCGAAGAGGTCCGCGAGCTTCCAAAAGTTGAGGCGCTGCTTTCTCGCGTAGTAGACCACGACCAGCGCCGCACCGATTATCGCGCCGTGGATGGCCAGCCCCCCGTTCCACACCGCAATAATTTGATCGAGATTGCTGCCGTAGAACCCCCAGTCGGTTACGACGTGGTACGCGCGCGCGCCGACGAATCCGCCGATGAGCGCATTGACGTACATCGAGCGCACGACTTCCAACGGCAACCGGCCGCGCGATGCGAGTGGGCCCAAGAGCCAGTACCCGGCGAGAATTCCAGCGAGCAAAAACAAGCCGTACCAGTGGACGGCGAGCGCTCCGACGGAAAACGCGACCGGTTGCGGTTGGAACGTATGGAGAAACGCCAGCATGGAATTACGCGAGCGCGTTCCGCGGATGTCTGTTACGAATCAGGACATCAAGGATGTTCTGCGCGGCAATGCTGCCCATCTGCGCGCGCGCCTCTACGGTCGCGGACGCAATGTGTGGGGTCAAAACCACATTCGGAAGCTTGGCAAGCCCGGGCGCCAACCGCGGCTCAAACTCAAACACGTCAAGGGCTGCTCCGGCGATTTTCTTCGCTTTGAGCGCAGCCACCAGGGCTCGCTCGTCAACAACGGGCCCGCGCGCGGTGTTGACCAGAACCGCGGTTGGTTTCATCTGATTTAATTCTTTTGCGCCGATCAAATGGCGCGTGGACGGGAGGAGCGGAACGTGGAGGGAAACCGCGTCCGAAGCCTTCAGAAGCTGCGACAACGGAACGCGCTTTGCGTGGTAATCTTGTTCAATTTTTTTGTTGCGGACGATGTCGTTATACAGAATCCGCATCCCAAACCCAGCTTTCGCGATTTTGACCAAGGCTGACCCAATACTTCCGCTGCCTATGATGCCCAGGGTTTTATCCCGCACGTCGTTGCCGAGCAGCAAATTCGGGTCCCAGGCATGGTACTTCCCCCTGCGCATGAACCGGTCGCCCTCAAGCATCCTCTTTGACAAAACCATAATCATCCCCATGGCATGCTCAGCAACACTCGCCCCAAGGTCACCGGGCGTGTTCGTAACATACACACCTGCCCTGTGCGCTACCTTGAGGTCAATGTTGTCATACCCCACCGCGTAGTTGGCAACGATTTTTAGATTTTTTGCAACTGACAAAAGCCCTGCATCAACCTTTTCCGTCAAAACCGTAACCAAGGCATCAGCCTCTTTCGCATACGACAGCAACTGTGCGCGTGTTGGCGGCATTGAACCTCGGTGCATGTGCACTCTGCAATGCTTGTACAACTCCTCCAATCCCTCCTTGGGTATGTTCCGTGCAATAACGACCAGTGGTTTTTTCATGTTACGCTTTACCGCTTGAACCTAATAATCTGATTTTCCAACGAATGATGGAGACCATTTCTTCGTACGCGGGAGCGAGCAGCTTGCGCGGATCAAACTCGTCCGGCTCTTGTTTGAGGACTTTCCGGATGCCTGCCGTAAACGCGAGCCGAACGTCCGTATCTGTGTTCACCTTACAGATTCCGTTTTTGACCGCACTCCTTAAGTCAAAGTCAGAAACACCCATGGGTTCACCCAGCGTGCCGCCGTGCTTTTCAATTGTCTTGACCAAACTCTTCGGCACGCTTGAAGCGCCGTGCAAAACTAATGGAACCCTGACGCGCGCGCGGATTTCTTTCAGCCTTGAGAGGTCAAGCCTTGAGCGGCCTTTGAACTTGTACGCCCCGTGGGACGTGCCGATGGCAACCGCCAGAAAGTCGCACTTGGTTTTTTTGACGAACTCGCGGGCGCGCTCCGGATTGGTTAAGCGCGCGTTCCGCTGTTTGACGCTCACAAAATCTTCAATGCCTGCGATTGCGCCGAGCTCGGCTTCCACGCTCACGCCCCTCGCATGCGCGAGCGTTACGACGGCGCGCGTGCGCTCAACGTTCCGTCCAAAGGGGTGCGCCGAGCCGTCGTACATCACTGACTGGTAGCCCGCACGGATCGCCTCGCGGACGACCTCAAGATGCGTGCCGTGGTCAAGGTGCAAACTGACCGGAACCTTTGACGCATGGCCGAGCTGGCGGCCGATTGCCAAAAGCATGTCCATGCCCGCGTACGCAAGCGATCCCTCGCTCGTCTGGCAGATGACGGGCGCTTTTTCGCGCTCCGCAGCTTCCACGATTGCGTGCGCGATTTCCATGTTGTTGATGTTAAACGCGCCTACGGCGTACCCTCCTTTTTGCGCTTTGAGAAGCGTCCTTTTTGTTCGGGTCAGCATAGCTACTTCTGTTGAATGACATCCAACGCGCTTTTCACGATTTTCTCCTTGGTCATGCCGTACTTTTCCAAGAGCGCTCCTGCCTCGCCGGATTCGCCGAACGCATCCGGCATGCCCACGAATCGCATAGGCACGGGCGCGTGCTCGGCCAGAGCTTCCGCAACCGCGCTCCCTAAGCCCCCGTGAATCTGGTGCTCTTCCGCGCACACCACGGCGCCAGTCTTCCGCGCGGAATTGACGATGGTCTTGGCATCAAGCGGCTTGATGGTGTGGCAGTTGATGACCTCTGCCCGGAGTTTGTGCTTCTTCGAGAGCACGAGCGCCGCCTCTAGGCTAGTATACACCATTGGGCCGCACGCGATAATGGTGACGTCTGCGCCGCTTGAAAGCACGTTCGCGACCCCGATTTCAAACGGCGATTTTTGGGTGGTGAACACCGGAACCGCAGGCCTGCCGAACCTGACGTACGCCGGGCCTTCCCGCTCCGCGATTGCCACGGCCGCTTTCTTGGTTTCTACGCTATCAGCCGGAACCACCACAACCATGTTCGGCAGAACGCGCGTGATGGCAATGTCCTCCATTGCCTGGTGCGTTGCCCCGTCAGGGCCGACCGATATGCCCGCATGTCCGCCCGCGATTTTGACGTTTGCCTTGGCGTAGCAGATTGAAACGCGAATCTGGTCCCAGTTCCTGCCCGGCGAAAACACCGCAAAGGATGACATGAACGGGATATACCCGGCGAAAGCCATGCCCGCTGCGAGACCCGCGAGGTTCTGCTCCGCGACCCCGACCTCCACAAACCGCTCCGGGAACGTTTCCGCAAACACGCGGGAGCGCGTTGATTCCGCGAGGTCACCGCACAGCACAACCACCTTGTCGTTCTTCTCGCCCAACGCAACCAGAGCCTCGCCGTACCCGTCACGGGTCGCAGCCATTGCAATCTTTTTTGAAAAAAGATTCTTGCTTAATTTTTGCTTTGGGCTGATCCTCATGCTGCAGATGTTACTCCAAGCTGTTGTAGCGCGGTTGCCGCTTCTTCCTTATTCGGGGCCTTGCCGTGCCACTCAAATTTCCCTTCCATGAACTTGACGCCCTTTCCGGGAATCGTATGAGCGATAATGCATACCGGTTTTTCTACAATAGCTTTCGCCTCTGCGCATGCGTCAATCACCGCTTGGATGTTGTGCCCGTCAACTTCAATCACATGCCAGTTGAACGCCTCGTACTTCGCGCGGATGGGCTCCAGGGGCATGATGTCCTCGGTATTTCCGTCTATCTGGATGTTGTTGCGGTCCATGATCATGGTGAGGTTCGGAAGCTTGTGCTTTGCCGCGAACATCACGGCCTCCCAGGTCTGACCCTCGTCCTGCTCCCCGTCGCTTGAGATGACGTAGATTTGCTGGTTTGATTTCGCGAAATTGCGCAACGCGTACGCCATACCAACCGCGAGTGATACGCCCTGGCCCAAGGGCCCGGCACTCGCTTCCACGCCCGCGATGGAGCGGTACTCAGGGTGCCCCTGCAGCTTGGTGCCAAGCGTGCGCAAGGTCCATAGCTCGCGCTTGGGAAAGTACCCGGCTTCGGCGAGAGTCGCGTACCAGACTGGACAGATATGCCCGCATGAGAGAATGACACGGTCCCGCTCGCGCCAATAGGGACGCCTGGGGTCGTGGTTTAAAATATTGAAATACAACGCCGTAAACACGTCTGCCATGCCCAAAGGCCCGGCGCTGTGCCCGCTTTTCGCCTGCACTAACATCCGTATGATATTCTGGCGGATGGCGTTTGCTTTTGCTTTCAGTGTTTTGATGTCGGTGATGGGTTCCATACGCTATTCTTGCAACGACGCTATGGCGCTCGCAATGTCGTCTTCTCCAAACAGGTAACTGCCGGAAACCAGGACATTTGCGCCTGCTTCAACCAGCTTCGGCGCCACCAGCGGGCTCACTCCCCCATCCACACCGATGACGGCTGACGGGCTGTGCTCCCGAAGTTCGCGGACTTTTTCAATGACTTTGGGATTAAACGCGCGCTCCTGCGCGCCCGGCAGAACGCCCATGAGGAGCACCAGGTCAATCTCGCCCAGTATGTCGTACACGGCACTGACCGGCGTTTCCAGATTGAGTGCCACGCCCGCTTCTTTTCCGACGTCTTTAATCAGCTTGATGGTGCGCAGCACGTCGTACGTGGCGCTTTGGTGGAATGTAATGCGAAACACGTTCACGTGGTTCCATTCGGAAATCTTGAGCTCCGGCTTTTCCACCATCAGATGCACGTCAAATGAAAGCCCTTCGGGCAGCTGCGATATCTGGGATGCGTCCCGCCAGGACTCTTCCGGCACAAACGCGCCATCCATGATGTCAAGCTGGGCGCGTGGCGCGATTCCGCGCAAACGCACGCACTTTTCTTGCACGCCTTCAAATGTTTTTTCCAAAATTGCCGGAAGTACTTCAACCATACTACCGTTCCAATTTCCTGATTTTATTCACCCGCCGCTTATGGCGCGCCGCGGCTGAAGGCTTTTCGGACAAGTAAGCCCTAACCGCGGCAATGGCAAGTTGTTCCGTAATGTCCCGTGCCGGCAAGGCAAGGATGTTGGCCGCATCATCTTCTGCCGCCTTTTTCGCGGAGTACGCATCCCACGCGACCGCGGCGCGCACGCCCTTGATTTTGTTTGCCGCGATTGCCATGCCGTTCCCGGTTCCGCACAGAAGAATCCCGCGCGCGGCAGTACTCGTGGCGACCTTCTGTGCGACCAGCACCGCGTACTCCGGATAATCGTCGCCCCTGTCGTACCTGTCTGCGCCAAGGTCAGCAAAGGAAATGCCCTGCTTTGCAAAGTATGACTTGAGTTCCTCTTTCAGGTGGAATCCCGCGTGGTCAGCTCCGAGATAGATCATATGCCTTTTTTACGTTTTGTATGTCTTGTGAAATTAGCTCTTTCAATTCCCGGCTGTCGTTCACCACAACGACGTCTCGTATATGCGTTATCACCTCAACACTGACCTCTTCTC
>JACOVK010000005.1 GCA_016177305.1 Parcubacteria group bacterium
AACTGTACATCGTGCAGGCCAGGCCCGAAACCGTGCAAGCGCGGCGGGACGTCCATATCCTGGAAGAGTTTAAAATCAAGCACAAGGGCGAGGTTTTGATTCACGGCCAGGCAGTGGGGTCAAAAATAGGGATTGGCACGCTCCGCGTGATCAAAGACGTGTCCGGGCTTGCCACATTTAAGGCTGGCGAAATCCTGGCCACGGAAATGACAGACCCGGACTGGGAGCCCATCATGAAGCTCGCGTCCGGCATTGTCACGAACGCAGGGGGCAGGACCTGTCATGCCGCGATTGTGGCGCGCGAGCTTGGGATTCCCGCTATTGTGGGAACCAAGAATGCGACCGAGCTCCTCAAGACCGGGACTCTTGCCACGGTCTCCTGCGCCGAGGGGGACGTTGGCTTTGTGTACAAAGGAAAGGCAACCTACTCTGTCATACGCCACGATCTTCGCAAGCTGCCCAAGACGCGCACAAAAATCATGATGAACCTCGCAAGCCCCGAGAAAGCGTTCATGGATTCATTCATCCCGAACGCCGGGGTAGGGCTTGCGCGCGAGGAGTTCATCATCAACACGTTCATCCAAATCCATCCATTGGCACTCGTCAACTACTCGTCAATTACTGATGCTCGCGTCAAAGCGAAGATTGATGCGCTGACCTTGGACTACCAGGACAAGGCGCAGTTTTTCGTGGACAAGCTCGCCCTGGGCGTGGGCCGCATTGCGGCTGCGTTTTACCCGAAAGACGTCATCGTGCGCATGAGCGATTTCAAGACGAATGAGTATGCGAACCTCATCGGCGGAGCCGCGTACGAGCCGCAGGAGGACAACCCCATGATCGGCTGGCGCGGGGCCTCGCGCTACTACGATGAAAAGTATGTGGCCGGATTTTCGCTGGAGTGCCGCGCCATGAAAAAGGCGCGCGAGGTGATGGGTCTCACCAACATCAAGCTCATGGTGCCGTTCTGCCGCACCGTGGAGGAGGGCAAAAGCGTGCTTGCGGTCATGTCTAGGCACGGCCTCAAGCGCGGGGTGAAAAATTTGGAAGTATACGTGATGGCGGAGATCCCTTCCAACGTGCTGCTTGCAAAAGAGTTTGCGAAAATTTTTGACGGGTTCTCCATCGGCTCAAATGATTTAACGCAATTGGTGCTCGGGGTTGATAGGGATTCGGAGCTCGTGGCCCACATCTATGACGAGAACAACGCGGCCGTGAAAAAGATGATTTCCGACCTCATCAAGACTGCCAAAGCAGCTGGCCGGAAAGTGGGCATCTGCGGCCAGGCACCCTCCGATTACCCGGAGTTCGCGGCCTGGCTTAGCCAAGAGGGCATTGATTCCATGTCATTAACTCCGGATTCCGTGGTCAGCGTTATTGAGCGGGTTGCCAAGGCGGAGCGGAAAAAATAACCATGGGAGAAATGGGTCATGTCCCCATTTCTCTCCATGGACAAGCCAATATAAAAAGTGTACACTTTAGGTATAACTTTTAATCATGATCGTATGACCACGAGCGTTATTGGCATCAAAGAGTTTCGCCAGAACATTACTGCGCTTTCAAAAAAAGCGCGCAAGAACAAAACGCGCTACATTGTGATGCGCCATTCAACCCCGGTTTTTGAAGTTACTCCGATTTCCGAGGATCGGCTCGTGTTTGAGAAGCTGGCTCGCGACGTGGCAGCCGCCCGTGAAGAGGCGCGCCAAGGGAAACTCTACACCACTGAAGAGGTGCTTAAATACTTGGGGTTATGAAGTATACGCCTCGCTATACCCCGAGCGCTCGAAAAGATCTTGGGCGGATTCCTCCCCAGATGGTTAAGCGGATTACGAGTAAAGTTGCATACTACTGCAGCCAGCAAAACCCGTTGCGGTATGCGAAAAAATTGAGTCTTCCGATGTTGGGAGAGTATCGATTCCGCATCGGTGATTGGCGAGTTATTTTTGATGTGGACAAAGGCGGTATTGTTGTAGTATTATTGGTACTTACGGTAAAACATCGGAAAGACGTGTACCGGGGGCTTTAATCTAAAAACGCGGAGAGGTCGCATAGTTGGCCTATTGCGCGCGCTTGGAAAGCGCGTATACCGCAAGGTATCGAGGGTTCGAATCC
>JACOVK010000001.1 GCA_016177305.1 Parcubacteria group bacterium
CGATCATGGCTGCCTTGTTTTCCGGAAGCAGGTATGGTTCGCCTTCGGAATTCGTAAGCGCCTCTCCGTTAACCACGACCTGACTCTCGCGGCCCGGCTGCGCGGAAAGAGCGAGCGTGTCACCGGGAATTGCTTTGACTATTTTGACGAGGTACCCGTTATCACCCGGCTGTTCAATAAGCACAATGTCACCGGCTGCGATTGGCGTGCTTTCATATGCGGCCATATGCACACGGATGGTTTGTCCGTCTTCCAAAACCGGAAGCATAGAGCCTCCGGCAACTGTGAACTCCGCAATGTCCGCGCTAGCTGTTGACTCTGGTGCGCCATCACCCACTCTCGGAATGATGCCGGTATTGCTGAAAACAAACCCAATGACAGCCACGAACGCCAATACCAAAACCAGCGCGAGGATAGCCCGGCTGGCTCGCATTCGCATGCCGCGAAAAAAATTCACGCGCATACCATATTAATTTTTTATGCACCACACGGTGCCGTTCACTTGAATACTGCCGCCGCTTGTATATTTGGCTCGAAACGTCATATGAGCCACGCCTCCATCCAGGGTACCGACGATCTTGGCGCAACCCCAACTTCCCGGGTTCCCGCCTTCTCCGACATAAATCCCGCCGAGCGTGCACGTAATCGCAGAATGGACAACCTCATATCCCACAGGGCACTCCGCGGTACACGTCTGGGTAGTGGAATCGCCGTAATCATTAGAACAGTTATTATTGACAATATCACTCCCGCCGGCGGCACCGGCAACCGCAGTATCAACGTAGTCTTTGCTCGCGGCGTCCGTACCTGCGGTCGGAGTTGCGACACTGGTTATGCGCGAGCTGTTCGCGGAAAGGCCCGTGAATGTGGGCGTGTCTGTGGTGCGCACGTTCTGGTTCATGGCGTAGAGTTCGTACGCGCCAAGGCCGGTATTGATAGTGGCAAAGGTTGGCGCATCCGTGGTCTGCACGTTTTGATTCATAGCATAAAGCTCATAGGCACCCGGGCCGGTGTTGAGGGTTGCCACGGTAATGGGCTGGGTCGTGGTGTTGCCCGCGTTAGTGACGGTCTGGAGATTCGGGGTGGTCGCGGACGGGCAGTTGGTGCCGTTTGAGAGGCACACATTGACGCCGTTCACCTGCAGAAAGCCGCCAGCCGCAACGTTCACCACCCCTGCTTCGGAGACGGTGAGGCGCGTGTTTGTGTTCTGGTCCCGCAACGTAATGCCCCCGCCGTGCCCGTGCAGCCGCAGCTCGCCGGCGGTGGTGACCGAAACGCCGTAGAGCGCGGCTTCGTCCAGCACGCGGGGCCAGCTCGCGCCGGTGTTGCGGCTCAAGAAGTAGAGATCCCCTGAAGCGAGCTGCACGCCCAAACCCCCATAGAACACGGCCGCGTAATCGGTTGCATCGCTACCGAACGCGGTCGCGTACAAGGCCGCGTCCCCGCCAGACGCGTCCGTGGTCACGGTTCCCTGCAACCCGTACCCCACGCTTGAGCCGGAAAGCGCGGCGCCGGAAGAGGCGGTAACCGCAAGGCTGCCGGTAATTGCCTGGCTCGCGCCCACAGAGTACACGGGCGCATCAACGTTCCCGGCGGGCGGGATCCCGCCGGGCGGATTAAAGTCAGCGCGCGCCGCAACCGCGGACACCGCGAGCCCGGCCAGAGAAACCATTACCAGATTCTTTATGTTTGTGTCTTTGAAACGCATGAAAGGTATGTTGTATTATACCACAAAACGTGGGTCTGGCGCTACGGCCTGGTTTCGCGCAACGTGGGCAGGCCCTTAGCAATATCCGCCAAGCCCGGCGGCGGGTTGATGACGGCGCGGCCGTCAAAGATAATCTGCTCCGAGGGCTCCTGGGTTGCATCCGCAAAAACGCGCTGCAAATTGATTCGGTTCGCGATGAATATGCCGTCAATGCGCAGGGGAACGTCCGAGAGTACCGAGCCCGTGGTCCCGGTTGAAACGGTTCCTTCGCTGTAGAACACGCCTGCCAGATTCCGAACCGCGGGGTTAATCACGATATTTCCCTTGACAATCCACGCAACCGAAGGCAGGTTGTCTATGCGCGAGGACACGGCTCCGCTCTGATAGGCTAGGTCCGCGTTGATGTTTAAATTGCCGTCAACCACAATGGTGCCGCTCCCCTTTTGCGTGCCCGTACCCTTGTTTAACGTCAGCGCGCTTGAGATGGTTAAATCGCCGGTGTAGTAGTACACCTTTCCATTAAGCAGGATGCTTGAGCCGACCGGCAATGCAGACTCCGGCGTTCCGTAGCGGCCCGCGATCATGCCTGCCTTGTCAAGCCACCCGAGCGTGCCGCGATAGTTGTTCGCGGTATCCGGAATGGCCAGGCTGTCAAAGCTCTCCGAGAGGAAGGGTGCCAGCGATCCGCCTTTGCTCTGGATGGCGACCGGCTCAATGGTTCCGTTTGCTTGGATGAGGTAGGTTGCGTTGTACCGGTTTAACGGCGGAGAAAACAAAGCTCCGATTGATCCGCCGGAGTAGATATCCCCGTACAGGGCCTCAAACCAGTGCGCGAGCACGCTTGCGCCGCCGCCCGAAGCCACGCTGTCCCACAGCACCCAGCCGTCCCCGCGCTCGGGTTCGGGATCAGCGTCCAGGTTATCTCCCCCGTTCCAGGACCAGCCCGAAAAGAGCCGGTCCGCGCCGATGGCGACCCCGTAGTCGGTACTGCTTATGGTGATGGGCCCCATCACCATCCATCCGTTCGCTCCCAATGCCTCCCACTTTGCCCACCCGCGGATAGAGCCCGCGGTCGTGGTCGGGCTTCCGCCAACATTCCGGTAAAAGGTCGCGGCAGATGCGGGGACGCTCCCCCAGGTCGGGTACGGGCCTGAAGGTTGGAAGTTGAGCCATCCGAGATTGCTTGACCACGCGTACCCCGTCACCAGCTCGGTTGCGTCTCCGGACTCAAAATCAATGCCCAAGCCATAATCAACCGTGCCGCCGGCATTGCAATTCAAAGACACCCAGCCCGTATTCCGGGACCACACGTACCCGGAAACGTTGTGGAAGCCGCACGCCGCAAAAACGGAAAGCGGGATCGCGGCCGCAGCAGCCGCTACCCCAAAAGCGGCGCATAAAAAAATTTTATTTTTGAAATAGTGCATGCTGCCCCATTTTGTGATATAATTCAGTATACCATTAACCGTCCTCGTTTTCTATGTCTTTCCTAAGGCTCACCCATGGCCAGGTAACGTCCCGGGACCTGGTGATCACCGCAGCCGCGACGCTCGCTGTTGCCGCAGCCATGGTTGCGGCCTTTGCGGTCCTGGGCGGACGATCAGGGCAACAGGGTTCTGATGACGAGGCTGCCGAGCTCATCAACCAAATCAAGCAGCTCTCCGCCCAAGAGGAGGCGCAACATGCGCCGGGCGCAGGCGTTGCGGACACAGCCGAAAAAGACGGCGGGAGCGAGAACGAGACAACCATTTCCGGCGCGCTCACCGCAATCAACGGAAAAACGCTCACCATCCTTGATGACGGAACCGCGGTACTCGCCCAGGTGCTGCTGACCGACAGAACCGTTGCCACGTACAACGGCAACGCGTTTGACCAAACAGACTTTTACGTCGGTGACCTGCTCTCGGTTCGCGCCGCCAAGAACAAAGGCGCCTGGGAGGCTGCGGCGGTTACGGTCCGGTTCGCAGCGAGCGCGCAAACCGGGGCCCCGGTCCCCCAAAAGCTCCAAGAACGGCCCGATGGAACGCTCCAGCCGCTCGGAAACCAATAGTTGACAGAAACGGGCGCGCCTTGGTAACGTTAGCGCTCGTGCGAAACGAGAACGCGCATATGGGAAACAACCTTTTTCTGGAAAAATGCACCACGCACCTCAAACAGGTGCTGCTCAACATAACGGAAGAGCAGCGCCCGTTGTTTTCGCTTAGCCATCTGCTGGTAGCGCTTGCCGTAGAAAAAGGAAGCATTGCCGCGGAACTCCTCAAAAAATCCACAAAACCCGAAATCCGGGAACACCGCGGCCAGGCAGGTACCCTTCCGGAAGTGGTTCCCCAAGCCTATGCCGCTTCTCCGCGCCCGGGAGGGGCATCCGAAGCAGTCAGGCAGAGCCTGGTAAAAGCCGTAAAAATCAGCCACCAGCACGGCCACCGGTACATCGGCACCGAGCATTTGCTGGCGAGCATCCTGGAAGCCGGAAACCAAGGAGTTGCGGCCTGGCTTTCCGAGCGCGGCATCCGAGTGCGCGATTTGGAAAAAAACCTGCAGATCGTGCTGGAGAGCACGGCGAAGTTTCCGGATCTGACTGCCGTGTTCCGCGATGAGAACGACGTGCAGGCTCCCTCGCCGGCCAAACCGTCCGCGCTTGAGTATTTCGGCAGGGACCTCACCCGAGAGGACGTTCAAAAAAACATTGACCCCCTCATCGGGCGCGAGCGTGAAATAGAGCGGCTCGTGCACGTATTGTGCCGCCGCTACAAAAATAATCCCCTGCTCCTCGGGGAAGCGGGTGTCGGGAAAACCGCGATTGTGGAGGGTTTGGCAAAGCGCATCACCGAAGGAGCGGTGCCCGCGATTCTCGCGAACAAAAAAATCATCAGCCTGGACCTCGGCGCCATGGTGGCGGGCACCATGTACCGCGGCGAATTTGAAGCGCGCTTGAAGCAGGCCATTGAAACCGCGGAAAAAGCGGGAAACGTCATTCTCTTTATTGACGAGATCCATACCATCATCGGCGCGGGCGCGGCCTCGGGATCCCTGGACGCGGCCAACATGCTCAAGCCCGCGCTCGCGCGGGGCAGCCTATCCATTATCGGCGCAACCACCCTTGAAGAGTTCAAAAAACACATCCAGGGCGACAGCGCCCTGGAGCGAAGGCTTGCGCCCATTTTCGTGGACGAACCAACTGCCTCCGAAACGCGCGACGTGCTCCGCGGCATCAAAAAAAATTATGAAACATACCACAACGTAGACATCAGCAACGAAGCCGTTGACGCGGCCGTTGAGCTCTCGGCCCGGTTCTTGCCGGAGCGCCTCCAGCCCGACAAATCTATTGATCTCCTGGACGAGGCTGCCGCAGCCGTAAAGGTTGAACGGACGAGGGACGATACCTGGAAAAAAGTCCGGCAGCTTGAGGCCGAACTTGAACGGATCAGGGAGCGCAAACACCGCGCGGTCTTCCGCGAGGATTATGCGGAAGCAATCAGCCTCAAGCAACACGAAGGTGAAACGCAAGAAGCGCACCGCGCGCTGCTTGAGCGCACCAAGCGGGAGCTCACCGCGCGCGTCGCGGTCAGCCGCGAGCATGTCGCGGCCGTGGTAAGCTCGCTCTTAAACATTCCGCTCGGGATGCTCACCATGGATGAGCGCACCAAGCTTGCCACGCTTGAGGCCGAGCTCGGCCGCGTGATTGTGGGCCAGGACGAGGCGCTCGCGAAAGTGGCAAAACTCATCCGCCGCTCGCGCACCGGGGTTTCGGACCCGAACCGGCCGAGCGCATCGTTTTTGTTTTTGGGCCCCTCCGGAGTGGGCAAAACCGAAACCGCCCGGCAGCTTGCGGCCGCCATCTTCGGCGACCATAACGCCATGCTTGAGCTGGACATGTCCGAGTACTCGGAACCATACAGCGTTTCCAAGCTCATCGGCTCCCCTGCCGGATACGTGGGCTACCGCGACTCAAACGCGTTCACGGACAAGGTGCGCCAGAACGGGCACGCGGTGATCCTGTTGGATGAAATTGAGAAAGCGCATCCCGAAGTATTCAACCTGCTCCTGCAAATACTGGAGGAAGGCCATATCCGCGACGCAACCGGAAGAATGGCCAACTTCCGCAACAGCATCATCATCATGACCTCAAATATCGGCATGGAAGCGTTCAACCGCGCGGCGCGGCTCGGATTCCACTCCGGAGACGTGGTTGCGGTGGACGAAACTGACGTGCGCGGCGAGCTCAAAGAGCGCTTCCGCCCGGAATTTTTAAACCGCGTGGACGCAACCATCACCTTTAAACCCCTCACCCGCGAAGCCTGCCATGCCATTGCTGAACGGTACGTACGCGAGCTCAACGAACGGCTTGCGAGCGACCGCGTGCGCATTGAGGCAAGCGAACAAGCGCTCGCCCGCGCGGTTGCGAAAGGATACCAGGCAGAAACCGGCGCCCGCGGAATCCGGCGGTTTTTCCAGGACCATATTGAGTCTGAAATCGCCAAGCTCCTGCTCGCGCGAGAGAGCTTGCCGGGCGAAGAACGCAACATTGCCATTGATGCATCAAAGAATACGCTTACTGTTACCGAGGTTCATTGATCTCCTGTTTCCGCTCTCATGCCTCGGGTGCGGGAATGAGGGCGCGTGGCTGTGCACCTCGTGTGAGCGCAGCCTGGCGCCTTTGCTCGCAAACCACTGCCCGTTCTGCGAAGCAAAAACAAATTTCGGAAACACGTGCGACTCTTGCCGCGGCCGCCATTTTTTGGATGGCGCGATTTCGTGCGTCCCCTACGCGCAGCCCCTGATACGGTCATTGATCCATTCCTGGAAGTACAACGGGGTCGCGCACGTGACGGAGTACCTGGCGCGGTTCGTGGGCTTGTCATTGAACCGCGCGCGCCAAAGCGCGCAGCGCATGCAAGCGCCCATCCTTGCAACCGGAATCGGAAAACAGGCGCTGCGTTCCCTTGCGGACACTCCCGCGCTCCTGCGAGGCGAGCCCATACTCCTTGAACCCATTCCCTTGCACCCGAAACGCGAAAAAGAGCGCGGGTTCAACCAATCATTGTTGCTCGCGCAGCGCCTCGCGGGAGCCGGTGCGAGCTGGCGGCTCTCGCGCTCGCTCTCGCGGACCAAAAAAACTGCGGCCCAAGCAACGCTTTCCGGCACTGACCGCCGCACGAACATCGCGGCTGCGTTTGAGCTTTCCGACCCCGAAGCGGTTTCGGGCCAGCACGTGGTGCTCGTTGATGACGTGATCACCACGGGCTCAACCGCGGATGCGCTGGCGCAACTGCTCAAAGAAGCGGGAAGCATTTCCGTGTGGGCGCTCACCATTGCCTACGGCCACCCGGCGCATGCGTAGCCTTTACAAAACAGCTCTTTTTAGCTATGGTGATAGTGTATTGCGGAGCTCAAAACGCATCTAAAATTTACAATTCTGCGCTTTCTCGTCTTGTCTATATTTACAAACTTCTGCTTGGGCTGAGGAGCGGAAGCGACGAAGTTAAGCAGAAGTTTGAAAGGAGTAGGCGGATGAAGGTCGGAGTGGGCTGGCACTAGCCAGCACACGGAGACCGCAATCCGACTACGACGCGGAGAGGTGCCAGAGAGGCCGAATGGAGCGCACTGCTAATGCGTTGA
>JACOVK010000002.1 GCA_016177305.1 Parcubacteria group bacterium
CATGCTCGCGGACATGACCACCAACTCCTTGTTCGCCAAAGAAGAGGTTGAGCGCGAGCGGGGCACCATCCTGGAAGAGATTAACATGTACCTGGACAATCCCATGGCAAAGGTTGAGGACCTGTTTGAAGAGGATTTATTCGGCAACGGCTCAAAACTCGGCCAGCACGTGATTGGCACCCCAGCGACTATCAAGCAGATGAAGCGCTCGCAGCTCGTCAATTACTGGCAAAAGCACTATCATGCGAACAACATTGCCATCAGTATCGCTGGCAATTTCCAAAAGGCTCGCGTCTTGCCAATTCTGCAGAAACAGTTCGGGCGCATCAAAAAAGGAAGCCGCAACCGCGCAGTACCGCTCTCGCGTGAAATCAACAAACAGTCATTTAGCGCGCACCACAAAGAGACGAGCCAGGCTCACGCCGTGCTCGGGTTTCCGGGAATCGCGAACGAGCACAGGGACAAGTACGCCCTGGGATTGCTCTCCATCATCCTCGGGGGCAACATGAGCTCACGGCTCTTCATCCAGGTGCGCGAGCGCCTGGGGCTGTGCTACTTCATCCGCTCCTCGTCCGATACCCTGGAGGACACGGGCACGTTCACCATCCAGGCGGGCTTGGACCTTAAAAAATTTGATAGGGCGCTTGAGGCAATCAGCATTGAGCTTGCGGACATCAAAACCAACGTGGTTAAAAAAGACGAGCTTGCGAGCTCGAAAGAGTACATTAAGGGCAAGATGGCTTTGAGCCAGGAAGATTCCCTGGACGTGGCGTCATTCTACGGGTCCCAAGCCTTGTTTGCCAAAAAAATCAAAACTCCGGAGGAGGTATTCCGCAGAATTGACAAGGTGCAGCTTGCTGACATCAAAACAGTTGCGAACAAAATTATCCAGCGCAAAAAACTGCACCTCACCACCCTGTCCCCGTTCAAAAGCGTAAAGCAGTTTGCTCGTTTTTTGCAATTCTAGTATAATTACAGCATGGCAAATCCGTTTTCAGACCCAAAAGACAGCACCACCATACACCTCTCAACCTTGAGCATTGTAAAAATCCTGGCCGTGCTCGCGGTTTTGACGTTCTTCTACCTGGTATGGGATATTGTGGTGCTGCTGTTTGTCTCGCTCGTGTTCGCGGCCTCCTTAGGCCCGTCCATTGACTGGCTGGAAAAAAAGCGCGTTCCGCGGGGAGCCGGGATCCTGCTCATCTACGTGGCGCTGGTGTTTGTGTTGAGCCTGGTGATAGTGCTCATCATCCCGCCCATTACCGAGCAGATTGACCAGCTCGCCGCAACATTCCCGTTCTACTATGAGCGGCTCATGAACCTGTTTGGGAATTTGCAGATCCAGAGCGATTTCAGCGAGGCGTTCCAGAGTAATTTGCGCTCAGTGGGGCAGACCCTGTCCTCGTACACCGGAAGCGTGGTGGCGACCCTCTCCGGCATCTTCGGGGGGCTCACCACCCTCATCCTGGTGCTGGTGCTCACGTTCTATTTTTCTGTACGCCGCGACGGGCTCAAGCACTTCATCCGCTCCGTGACTCCCGCAACCCACCAGCGGTACGTGGAGAACATATTCTTGCGCATCCAAGACAAGCTCGGATTATGGTTGCGGGGACAGCTCCTGCTCTCGGGCATCATTTTTGTGGTCACCTGGATCGGGTTGCTCGCGCTCGGGGTCAAGTACTCGTTGGTGCTCGCGCTCATCGCGGGCATTACCGAGGTCATTCCGTTTTTGGGGCCCCTGATCGGCGCGATTCCGGCGGTGCTGCTCGCGTTTTTGCAGTCCCCGATTAAGGCGCTTTTGGTCGTCATTCTGTACCTCGTGATCCAGCAGCTTGAGGGCAACGTGATCGTGCCCAAAGTCATGCAGCGCGCGGTGGGGCTCAACCCCATTGTCGTCATTGTCGTGATTCTGCTCGGCGCAAAACTTGCGGGCATCCTGGGCGCCATCTTGTCAATTCCGGTGGCGGTTGCGGTGATGACCATTGCAGGCGACTGGTTTGGCGTTTTGGTTGAGGAGGTGCGAGGCGAAAAATCTTCTTGATGGCAAAGCCATTCTATATAACTACCACCCTACCGTACGTGAACGCGAGCCCGCACATCGGGTTTGCGTTGGAAATCGTGCAGGCGGATGCCATTGCGCGCTATCGCCGCTCACAAGGCGATGACGTCTTTTTTAATACGGGCACGGACGAGCATGGCCTCAAAATTTACCGCAAGGCGCAGGAAGCTGGGGAAGATCCGCAAAAGTACACGGACAAACACGCGCAACGGTTTGACGACCTCAAATCAGCTTTGAACCTAAGCTATGATGCGTTCATCCGCACCACTGATCCGGCGCACAAGGCAGCGGCGCAAGAGTTTTGGAAGCGCTGCGAGGCGGCAGGGGACATCTTCAAGAAGAACTACTCCATAAAATACTGCGTGGGCTGCGAGCTGGAAAAGGTTGAATCAGAGCTTGCGGACGGGAAATGCCCCTTGCACCCGCATGCGGAGATTGAAACCATAGAAGAGGAAAATTACTTTTTCCGTTTTTCAAAGTACCAGGACGCATTGCTGAAATTATATGCGCAACAAACAGATTTTGTGCTCCCCAGCCACCGCCTAAAGGAAATTACGGAATTCGTGAAATCCGGGCTTGAAGATTTCAGCGTCTCTCGGTTGCGAGAGAAGATGCCCTGGGGCGTTCCGGTTCCCGGAGACGAGTGCCAGGTGATGTACGTGTGGTTTGATGCCTTGGTCAATTACATCTCAACGTTAGGCTGGCCCGGGGACGAGAAAAAGTTCAAGCAGTTCTGGCCGGGCGTGCAAATCGCGGGCAAAGACAATCTGCGCCAGCAGGCAGCCATGTGGCAGGCGATGCTCTTGTCGGCCGGGCTTCCCAACTCAAAACAGATTCTGATCCACGGCTTCATCACCAGCGAAGGCAAGAAGATGAGCAAGAGCGCGGGTAAAGCGATTGACCCGTTTGAAATGGTGGAACAGTACGGGACCGATGCGTTGCGCTACTACCTGCTCGCCGAGATTCCGCCGTTTGAGGATGGGGACTTTACCATGGAAAAGTTTCTCCAGCGCTACAACGGCGATTTGGCGAACGGCCTGGGCAACGTGGTTTCGCGCGTATCAAACTTGCTTGAAAAAGACAAGATCAAGGTTTCAATCAAAGCCGGCAATGACAAAGAACTCTCCCAATCCGTCAAAGCGGCGATGGAAGGATATGCGTTCAATGAGGCGCTTGCAATCATCTGGCAAGAATTGAGCAGGGTTGATGAGGCGCTTGCCGAGTTTAAACCCTGGAAAATGGATGATGTTTCCGAGAAGAAAGCAGTACTTGAGCCAGCGAGCCAGCGCATTCTGAACGTTGCGGTTCTACTCCGACCCTTCCTACCCGAAACCGCGGAATCGGTCATTGCGCAGTTTGGGGCGAAGCAGGTGAAAAAGGCGGCTGCCCTGTTTCCGCGGAAGTGAAAATTTGGTATACTACCCCCATGCTCATCATTGATTACATCCTCCTCGGCATGGTCGGGTGGTCCACGGTCTGGGGGTTTAAGAAAGGGCTCATCAGATCCGTGGGCGGGCTCGTGGGCTTGGCGGGGTCCGTGGTTATCGCGAGCCGGTACTACGAGCCGGTCGCCGAGTGGATCGCGCCCCTGATTGGGTTTGACCGCAACATCAACCTGGCGCGCATGGTCGCGTTCGTGGCGCTCCTGATCGCGGTCAACTACGCGGTGTCGTTCATCGTCTCCCTGGCCGAGCGCGCGTACACGGCCGTGGCGGTGCTGCCGTTCATGCAGTTCGGCAACCGCCTGCTCGGCGCGGCGCTGGGGCTTTTGCAGTCTTCCATCCTCTTGGGGTTGGTGCTCTACTTTGCGGCGCGGTTCCCGTTCGGTTCCGCGGTGCAGAGCTTTTTTGATGGTTCGCGCGTGGCGCCCATCCTCTTGGGCGTCGCGGGAATCGTCCAGCCGCTCTTGCCGGACGCCATCAAACAGATTCAGTCCTTGATATAGCATGCTATGCTCATAGACACCCACTGCCACCTCTCGTTCAAGGCGTTCAACAAGGACTGGCAGGATGTGGTCAAGCGCGCGCGGGAAAAGAGCATCCAAATGGTATGTGTGGGCGCGGCCAAATCCACCAGTGAAAAATCAATCACCATCGCCCGCGAGGATGGTGTTTTTGCGTCAATCGGGTTGCACCCCACGCACGTTCTTGATGAGGAGTTTGATGTCGCTTGGTTTGCGGAGCAGGCGGATAATCCGAAAGTCGTGGCAATCGGGGAGACCGGTATTGACC